>JASHVV010000098.1 GCA_030044385.1 Gammaproteobacteria bacterium | reverse complement strand
GCCGGGCACACCGGTGGCCCCGGACTGGGCCTACCCGGGCACCGCCACTCACAACCAGGTCGCGCCGCCGCCTGGCTTCCACCGCCCGCCGAGAATCATCGACCGGCCCATCGGCATCTTCGATGGACAGGCTGATGTGGGATCGGCGCTGGTGCCCGGCAGCGCAACCTATGTTGCCGGAACGTACACCATCACCTCGGCCGGCTACAATCTGTGGTACACGCGGGACGAGTTCCGCTACCTGTGGAAGCGGATGTCCGGTGACGTCTCCCTGGCGGCCGATATCGTCTTTCCCAACCCGAATGGGTACGGAGACCGCAAGGCGGTCCTGGTCATCCGTCAATCGTTGGACGACGATGCCAAGGAAGTGGTGGCGGGCCTGCACGGGGAGGGCATGATCCAGCTGGCCGAGCGCCCGGCACAGGGCCAGCGCGTCCGGGATATGGAATATCGAATCGGCAGCCGCGGTGCGCTCCCCGGCGGCGCCACGCCGGACAGCCTGGTGATACTGCAGGCGCGCCGCATCGGGCTGCAGAAGAAAGGCGACGAGTTCACCCTGTGGGTGAGCGAGCGGGGCGAGCCCATGCACCAGCTCAGCGCGCCCATGCGACTGCATTTGAACGGCCCCTTCTATGTCGGGATCGGCTTCGTTTCCCATCTTCCCACCACGCGCGACACGGCCACGCTGTCGAACGTCGTTCTGAGAAACGCGGCGGGCCGTATGCATTGAAGCGTCCCTGGCGCCCTCTCCGCGCGTCCGCGCGCGGAGCCCGGGGAGCGCCTGGATCGTGAGACAATGCCGCGCCATGAGCAGCCATACTCCGGGCGCGCCACCCGCCGGCGAAGGGCGGTCCTGCCGCCGGCAATGCGCCGAGGCGGTGCTGATGGTGCGGCCCGCGAGCTTCGGCTACAACCCGGAGACGGCCGCGACCAACAGATTCCAGCGGCAGTCCGCGGGTGCCGGCGGGGAGGCGGCGGCCGCGCGGCGGGAATTCGACGGCCTCGCCGCGGCGTTGATCGGGGAGGGCGTGCGGGTCTGCGTTGTGGAGGATACCGCCGCGCCGCCGAAGCCGGATGCGGTGTTCCCGAACAACTGGGTGAGCTTTCACGAGGACGGGACCGTCGTCCTCTACCCGATGCAGGCGGCAAGCCGCCGCCGCGAGCGCCGGCGGGAAGTCGTCGACGAAGCGGCCGCTCGACTCGGCTTCAGGGTCTCGCGGGTTCTCGATCTGACTTCCCACGAGGGGCAGGGCCGATATCTCGAGGGCACGGGGAGTCTCGTGCTGGATCACATCGAGCGGACGGCCTACGCCTGCGTCTCTCCCCGCACTCATGCGGACGTGGTGGCGGAATGGGCCAGGGAGCTGGGCTACGAGCCGATCGTCTTCAGCGCCGTCGATCGTACGGCGGTGCCGCTCTACCACACCAACGTCCTCATGTGCATCGGCGAGAAGGTCGCGATCGTCGGAGTGGAGGCGATCGCAGCGGCCGATCGGGACCGGGTCATCGAGCGGCTGCGCGCCACCGGGCGGGAGATCGTCGAGCTCGGCCACGGAGAGATCGAGCGCTTCGCCGGCAACATGCTGGAGCTCGGCTCCTGGGATGAGGCGCTGGGGGACTGCCGGGTGATCGTCATGTCGGAGGCCGCGCGACACGCGCTGCCGCCGGAGGCTTTTGCGCGGCTGTCGGCGTGTACGGACGAGGTGCTGGCCGTGCCGGTCCCGACCATCGAGCGGTTGGGCGGCGGCAGCGTGCGCTGCATGTTGGCCGAGGTCTTCCTGCCCGCGTGACCGAGCTGCTCGTCAAAGCGGTGCTCGGCTACTTGCTGGGCTCGATCGTCGGCAGCCTCCTCGTGGGCAGGCTCCGCGGTGGCATCGACATCCGCCGCCTGGGGAGCGGCAATGCCGGCGGCACGAACGCGCTGCGCACTCAGGGCAAGGCGTTTGCGTTCTGGGTGCTGGTGATCGACATCGGCAAGGGCTGGGTCGCCACGGGATTGCTGGCGCCGGCCCACCTGCCCGGGCCCGCGGCGCCGCCGCTCTGGCACGCCTGGTCGGTGGCGGCCTGCGGGATCGCGGTGATGTTGGGGCACGTGTACCCGCTCTGGCATGGGCTGCGGGGCGGGAAAGGGGTGGCGACTCTCGTCGGGGCGGTGCTCGGCGCGGCGCCGATCCTCCTCGCGCCCATGCTGGCGGTGTGGCTGCTGGCCGTCATCGCTTTCGGCTTCGTCGGGCTCGCCTCCATCCTGGGCGGGGTGACGTTCGCGCTGGCCGCCGCGGCCAGCCACGGTCCGGCGCGGGCGCCGCTCGTCACCTTCGCGGTCGTGAGCGCTCTCCTCATCGCCTTCACGCACCGCTCGAATATCTCGCGGATGCTCGCGGGCACCGAGCCGCGGGCTCGCCGGCTGTGGCTGCTCGGCGCCGGCAGGAAGCGCCGGTGAGGCGGGTCGAGGCGCAGCCGCTCGTCGCGCGAGTCTTCGCCGCGCTGGCGGACGGGGAATTCCATTCCGGGCAGCAGCTGGCGGGCGAGCTCGGGGTCAGCCGCGGCGCGGTGTGGAAGGCGGTCGACTCGCTGCGGGATCTGGGGGCGACGCTGCATGCAGTGCCCAATCGGGGGTATCGATTGCGCTCGGGGAGCGATGCGCTCGATGCGCACCGCATCAAGACCTTCCTGCCGGCGACGGTCCGCGGACACGTGCGCAGCGTCGAGACGGCGTGGACGGTGGACTCCACCAACAGCGTCCTGCTCGGGCGACCCAACCCTCAGTCCGGGGTTTGCGAGGTGTTCCTCGCGGAGTATCAGACCGCGGGCCGCGGGCGGCGAGGGCGGGCGTGGGTGGCGCCGCCGGGCGGCTCGATCTGCCTGTCGGTCTCCTGGACCTTTCGGGAGGTCCCGAAGGATCTGGCGGCGCTGGGCCTCGCGATCGGGGTCTGCGGCCTGCGCGCGCTGCAGGAGCTGGGGCTCGAGTCGATGGCGCTCAAGTGGCCGAACGACATCCTGGCGAACGGCCGCAAGCTCGCGGGCATCCTCATCGAGCTGCGGGCCGAGTCGGCGGGGCCGGCCTGTGTGATCATCGGGATCGGGGTCAACGTGGCCCTGGGGCCGGAGCTGCTGCAGAGAATCGGGGAGATGGGCGGCGCCCCGGCCACCGACCTCGTCACAGCCGGACTGACGCACCCGTCGCGCAATGCGATCGCGGCGGCGCTCGTGAGTCAGATCGTCCCGGGGCTGCTGGCGTTCGAGAGGGAGGGGCTGCGCTCCTTCGTGGAGGAGTGGCGCCACTCCGATGCGCTTCGCGGCCGGCAGATCGACGTGCACACGCTGGAGGGTGTCGCGCGGGGCCTGGCGCGCGGCATCGATCTCCATGGGGCGCTCGTGGTCGAGACGCCGCAGGGGGTGCGGCGGTTCATTTCGGGCGAGGTGACGGTGAGGGCAGTCGAATGACGGCTCTGCTGGTCGACATCGGCAACAGCCGGGTGAAGTGGGCGTGGCTCAGGGGCGGTCGGCTCGGGAAGGCGCAGGCGGCGGACTATTCGGGCTGGCGGGCGCGCGACTTCGCGCGCCGGGTCATCGGCTCGCGCCTCGACATCGAGCGGATCCTGGTGGCGAGCGTCGCCGCGGACTCCGTCACCGACGCGCTCTGCGCAGGCGCCCGCCTGGCCGGGGCGCCGGCTCCGGAGCGGGTGACCACGCAGCGGCGTGCATGCGGGGTGACCATCGCCTACATCGATCCGTGGCGCCTGGGGGTCGACCGGCTGCTGGCGATGATTGCGGCGCAGCGCCGCTTCGCCGGGCGGCCCGTGTGTGCGGTTGCCGTCGGCACTGCGATGACCATCGATCTGGTGGGCGCGGACGGGCGGCATTGGGGCGGCGCCATCATCCCGGCGCCGCCGCTCATGGTGGCGAGCCTGCTGGACGGGACGAGCGGCATTCGTCGCCGCGCGCAGGGCGGCGCCAGCGGCCGAGGTCACGCGCTCTTCGGGCGGTCTACTCGGGCCGCGGTGGAGCAGGGCGCACGCTATGCCGCGGCGGCGGCGGTGGATCGCGCCGTCAG
>JASHVV010000097.1 GCA_030044385.1 Gammaproteobacteria bacterium | reverse complement strand
ACGCCGTAGCAGGCGTTCATTCGCTGTCGAAAACATACGCGATGCCATCATGCTGGCTTCGGGTGCCAGCGGAAATCGTAAGTGCTGTCTACGGGCCTGGCGGCGCCTACTGCCCGGCCGCCTCGAGAGTCGCGGCGACCTCGAGCCACCGCTCCTCGAGACTCGCGATCTCGCGGGCCAGCTCGCCGTGGCGGGCGCTGAGGCGTCGCTGCTCTTCGCCGGACGCCGCGGCATAGGTCGCAGGATCGGCGAGGCGCGCCTCGATGTCCTTGCGCTCGGCTATGAGGCGCTCGAGGCGGGTTTCCAACTGGCGCTGCTCGGCGCGCAGGGGCGTGAGGCGGTTGCGGGCCTCCGCCTCCAGGCGGCGCTGCTCGCGGCGGGAAGGTGCAGGCGAGGCGCCGGGATCGTCTGAGCCGCCCGCATCCTGTTCCTGCGCCTGCTGCGCGCCGGCGCCGCGCGAGAGCCACGCGGCGTAGTCCTCGAGGTCGCCGTCGAAAGGGGTGACGGCACCGCCGGCAACCAGTAGGAACCGGTCGCAGGCGCCGCGCAGCAGCGCGCGATCGTGCGAGACGACCACCACCGCACCGGCGAAGTCCTGCAAGGCCACCAGCAGGGCGTGGCGCATGTCGAGGTCCAGGTGGTTGGTGGGCTCGTCGAGCAACAGCAGGTTGGGCTTGCGGGCGACGAGGATCGCCAGCGCCAGGCGCGCGCGCTCGCCGCCGGAGAACTGCCGGGTCGGCTCGAAGACCCGGTCGTCGCGGAAGCCGAAGCGGCCCAGGTGAGTCCGCCGCGCCTGCTCGGTCCAACCCGCCTGGTCCGGGCCGCCGCGCCGCTCGAGCTCGCCGAGCGCCGTGCCTTCGGCGTCCAGATGTTCCAGCTCGAGCTGCGCGAAGAAGCCCGTGGCGACATCGGGGGCTGCCTCGAGGCTGCCCGCGAGCGGCGCCAGCTGCCCGGCCAGCACTCGCATCAAGGTGGACTTGCCGGCGCCATTGCGCCCGAGAATGCCGATGCGGTCGCCGGGACTGACACCCAGCGAAACCTCGCGCAGCACCTGGCGGTCGCCATATCCGGCCGCAACATGCTCCAGCGTCAGGAGCGGCCGCGGCAACTTCGCGGGCACCGCGAATTCCCACTCGAAGCCTTCCTCCAGGTGCAGAGCGGCCATCTCGGGCAGGCGGGCCAGCCACTTCAAGCGGCTCTGGACCTGGCGCGCCTTGCTGGCCTGGGCGCGGAAGCGGCTGACGAAGCTCTCGACTCTGGCGCGCTCACGCTGTTGACTCGCAAGCATCGCCTGCGTGCGCTCGGCCTCAGCCGCGCGTTGCGTCTCGAAGGCGCTGTAGTTGCCCGCGTAGCTGCGCAGGCGGCCGGCCTCGATGTGCAGGATGCGGCCGACCACGCCGTCGAGGAATTCCCGGTCGTGAGACACGAGCAGCAGCGTCCCCGGGTAGCTCTGCAGCCAGCTCTCGAGCCACAGCACCGCATCGAGATCGAGGTGGTTGGTGGGCTCGTCGAGCAGCAGGATGTCCGAGCGCCGCATCAGCGCGCGGGCGAGGTTGGCCCGCATCTGCAGGCCGCCGGAGAACCGGCGCACGGGCCGCTCCAGGTCGTCGGGCGCGAACCCCAGCCCGGCGGCGAGCTGCGCCGCGCGGCTTCTCGCCGCATAGCCGCCCAGGTGATCGTAGTCGGCGTGCAGCATGGCGAGGCGCGCGCCGTCGGACAGCGCCGCAGTGCTCCCGCCCACCGAGGCGCCCCCGGCGGGCTCACTGCCAATGACGGCGTGCGCCGCCTGGATTTGCGCCTCGAGCGCCGCGAGCTCGAGATCGCCGCCGCGGATGTAGTCGACCAGCGCCGCGTCGGTTTCCGGCAGCTCCTGCGCCACCGCCGCGATCGCGAGACCGGGCGGCGCGCGGTACTCGCCGGCATCCGGCGCGAGCTCGCCGCGGATCAGCGCCAGGAGAGTCGACTTGCCGCAGCCGTTGCGGCCGACGATGCCGACCTTCTCGCCGCGGAAGATGCTGCACGTCGCGGCGTCAATGAGCACCTGCGGCCCGCGGCGGAGGCGGACCTCGGCAAGGGTCAGCATGCAGGGTCAGGCGCTCTTGTCGCCGCTGGCGATGCCGGTGGCGTCCGGCAGGTAGCGCCTGAAGGCGGCCCCCGAAGCGGCCTGGCGGTGCAGCAGAGCGAGCAGCTCCTCGGACTTCATCGGATCGCCGAACAGCCGCCCCTGCGCGTACTGACAGCCGGCGCGGCGCAGGAACTCCAGCTGGCTGACGGACTCGACGCCCTCGGCGATGACGTCGATCTCCAGATTGCGCCCCATTTCGATGATGGTGCGCACCAGAGTGGCGTTGCCGGCGTTCTCACCGACGTCGCGCACGAAGGACTGGTCGATCTTCAGCGTGTCGATCGGGAACTGCTGCAGCGCCGACAGCGAGGAGTAGCCGGTGCCGAAGTCATCGATCGAGAGGTGCAGGCCCATCGCATAGAGCTCATCGAGCAGGCGCAGGGTGCGCTTGGCGTCCGCCATCAGCGTGGTCTCGGTGATCTCCAGCTCGAAGGCGGTCGGCGAGACGCCGTGACGGCGGAACACGGAGCGGCAGCGCAGGATGAAGCTGGCCTGGCGCAGCTGCTTGAGCGAGAGGTTGAGCGAGATGCGGCCGGGATCGCCGACCTCGGCCTGCATCTGCCGGTAGTCCATGCAGACGCGATTCAACACCCACTCGCCGATGTCGAGGATGAGGTTGGTTTCCTCCGCGAGCGGGATGAACTGCGACGGCGGGATGTCGCCGTGGCCCGGCAGCCGCCAGCGCAGCAGCCCCTCGGCGCCGATGATGCGGCCGGTCGCGAGCTCCACCTTGGGCTGGTAGCGCATCACGAGCTCGTCGCGCTCGAGCGCGCGGCGCAGCTTGCTCTTGAGAATCAGCCGCTCGACGGCGGCCGCGTTCATCTCCGGAGAGTAGAACGCGAAGGTGTTGCCGCCGTTCTGCTTCGAGTAGTACATCGCCGCATCGGCATTGCGGATGAGGTCGATGACGTTCTCCGCATCGCGCGGACAGAACGTGATGCCGATGCTGGCCGTCAGAAACACCTCGTGCTGGTTCAACTGGTAAGCGCGGCTCACCTCCGTGAGCACGGCGCGCGCGAGGTGCGCGATGGGACCGCGGTTGTCGGCCTCCGCGGGCAGGCCGTCCAGCACCAGGGCGAACTCGTCGCCGGCGAGGCGTCCGAGCAGCGCGCCCTTCGGCAGTGCGCCCGTCAGGCGCTCCGCGAGAACCTCGAGCACGCGATCGCCGGCGCCGTGCCCGAACGTGTCGTTGACCTCCTTGAAGCGATCCATGTCGAGGTAGAGGAGCGCCACCGCCTGCCCGCTGCGCAGCCCCCGCGCGATGGTCTGCTGCAGCACGTGCTGGAACTGCATGCGGTTCGGCACCTTCGTCAGCGCATCGTAACGGGCGAGGTAACGGATGCGCCGCTCCGCGCGCTTGCGGTCGGTGATGTTGCGCGCGACGAAGATGTTGCCCTGGAACTGCGGATCGTCGCTCTCGATCCGCGAGCCGGTGAGCGCCACCGGGATGGTCTGGGCGGCCCGGGTGCGCACCACGGTCTCGCGGGTCTCCTGCGCGGCCTGCAGCAGGTCGAAGCCCTCACGCTCGCGCTCGTCGAGGATCGCGATGATGCTGCGCCCGAGGATCTCCTCCTCGCTGTAGCCGAGCAGCTTGCAGGCCGTGGAGTTGGCCACCTTCACCACTCCGTCGGGCGAGGTGACGAACACGGCGTCGGTCATGCTGTTGAGGACGCTGTGCAGATAATTCTTGTGGACGGTCGATTGGCGCAGCCGCGAGCGCATGCGCTCGAGGGCCTGCTCCAGCTCCCCGATGATGTCGCTGCGGCGGACCTCGATCTGGCGGGTGTAGTCGCCCTGCCCGACGCGCTCGGCGCTGCGGATGAGCGCCGCCGTGGAAGAGTGGATGCCGCGCGCCGCCCGCCAGGCAATCACCGCCGCAACGAGGCTGCCGAGCACCGCCAGCGCGCCGACCCCCTGGATGGTGAGCGGGTCGGGCGGGTGCCGCCAGACCCAGAAGCCGGTGACCGCCGCGATCGCGAACAGCACGATCGCAAATGCGGTGCTCGCGTACTTCAGCTTGAGATTGGCGGCGGTCACGAAGGGCTAATCACTCGATTAACCCCCGATATTAGCCGCCGGCTACAACCCCGACCACACTTTCTTGATGTAGCCGACCATGAGGCCGCGCATGGTGGACATGGGGTCCGTCACGGCCGAAAAGATGGGGGGGTTGCGCCGCAGCAAGCGCCAGTTCTCGCTCCGCAGCACCTGCCGCAGGTAATCGACGTTGCGGTCGATGGCCTCCATGTAGGGATTGCGCCCACCGTAGAGGATCTCCAGATGCCGGTAGACGGCGCCGAACTCCCCGTCCAGACGCTTCTCGCGCACCTCCGCCACGAAGTCCGGGGTCTGGCGCAGCAGGTCGAGGCCCGAGGCGTACTTGACCTGGCGCCCCCCATTGGCGGCGAGCGGCAGGGCGACCCCGCCGAGGACGAATTCCGCGTACAGCCGGTCGCGGCACTTCTCGAGATAACAGCGGTCGGCCATCTGCGCGATCATGTCCGCGGTGCCCAGGAGGTGCCCCACGACGATGTCCCGCGGATCGCGCACGCGCGCCTCGATCTCGGCGAACGGTACCTCGTAGCCGGTGAAATGGATGATCTCGCGCGCCACCGGCACCCAGGCGCCCAGGCCGACCTCGGGCAGGAACTCCTCGAGAAAGCGGGCGCCGCGGGAGACATGGGTGCGGGTGAACTCCGCGCCGTTGCGCGAGTCCTGGTCGTCCGCGCGGCGCAGGTAGCCCACATCGTGGAAGAGGCCGGTGATGAGGCCCGCGACCGCCCGCTCTCCGCCCAGGCGCTCGCCCTCGGGCGCCTGACGCTCGTACCCGACCAGCAGGCGCGCCAGCGCCAGCGTGATGTCGAGTGTGTGCTGACGGTCGTGGTAGACGGTATCCACCCCGTGGAAGCCGGGGACCTCGCCCGCAAACAGCCGCTCGAAGTGCGCGAAGGAGAGCCGCAGCGGCTCGAGCGGCGCATCCGGCCAGGTCGGCCGGTAAAGCGCCTCGACCGCCCGCAACACCGCCTCCGGGGAGCTCACCTGGACGGAATTGGTGACGTCGAAGTCACTGCGCCGGGCGCTGCTCGTTCGGGTGGTTTGTAGCACGGCCTTGCACCGCTCCGCGGGAGCGAGATTCCGGCCAGTCTAGGAGTCGCGCCCGCCCCGTCTCTGCGAAACACCGCACAGTTCCATGCGCTGCGTGCCGGAAGAGGGTCAGCCGGCCGTCTCGCCGGGGGCGACTATCCCGTGCTGCGCCAGCAGCGGCCGGATCTCGGGCCGGCGCCCGCGGAACTCGATGAAAGCCTCCAGGGCATCCCGGCTGCCTCCCCGGGCCAGGATGGAGTCCAGGAAGCGCTGCGCCGTGGCCCGGTCGAAGACCCCCTGCTCCTCGAAGGCCGAAAAGGCGTCCGCGGCGAGGACCTCGGCCCACTTGTAGCTGTAATACCCGGCCGCGTAGCCGCCGGCGAAAATATGTCCAAAGCTGTTGGCGAAACGGCTCCACTCCGGCGCCGGCACCACGGCCACCTGCCGCCGCACCTCCCGCAGGACCTCGCGGACACGCCCGCCGCGCTCCGGGGAGTACTCCGCATGCAGCCGGAAATCGAACAGTGCGAACTCGACCTGGCGGACCATCTGCAACCCCGCGTGGAAGCTGCGCGTGGATCGCAGCCGCTCCTGGGTCTGCGCCGGCAGCGGCGCGCCGGTCTGAACGTGGCTGGAGATGCGGCTGAGCACATCCGGGTGCCACGCGTAGTTTTCCATGAACTGACTGGGCAGCTCGACGGCATCCCAGGCAACTCCGTTGATGCCCGCGATGCTCGGGTAGTCGACCCGCGTGAGCAGATGATGCAGGCCGTGCCCGAACTCGTGGAAGAGAGTCAGCACATCGTCATGGGTGAGGAGCGCCGGACGGCCGTCGCCGGGAGGCAGCACGTTGCACACGAGGTAGGCCACCGGCAGCGCCGAGCCCGAGGCCAGCCGCTTGCGGCCGATGCATTCGTCCATCCACGCGCCGCTGCGCTTGCTCGGCCGCGCGTAGGCATCGAGATAGAAGCTGCCCACCGGCCGGCCGGCGGCATTCTCGATCTCGAAGAAGCGCACGTCCGGGTGCCACACGGGGGCGCCGCTGCGCTCCCGGATGCGCACGTCGAAGAGCCTCTCGGCAACCTCGAACAGCCCGGCCAGCACCCGCGGCAGCGGGAAGTAGGAGCGCAGCTCCTCCTGCGAGACGGCGTAGCGCTCGCGCTGCAACCGCTCCGCATAGAAGCCGACGTCCCAGGCTTCGAGCCTGCGTCCGGCAAAGGCCTCGAGCTCCTCGAACTCCTTCACGGCGGCGGGCCGTCCCGATCGCGACAGCTCTTCGAGGAATCCCAGGACTTCCTCGACGCTGTGCGCCATCCGGGTGGCGAGCGCGTACTGCGCGTAATTGCCGAAACCGAGCACCCGCGCCGCCTCGTGACGCCGGCGCAGGATCTGCTCCATGACATCCGCGTTGTCCCATTTGCCGGCGTTGGGACCCTGATCGGAAGCGCGCGTGGTCCATGCTTCGTAAAAGGCACGGCGCAGAACGTCCGACTCCGCGTCAGTCACTACCGCTACATAAGTCGGCTGGTCGAGCGTCAGGATCCAGCCTTCGAGCCGCTGATCGTGGGCCCGGCGGCGGGCCTGGTCGACGAGCATCTCGTTGAGGCCGCGCAGCACCGCCCCGTCGGTGACGCGGTAGCTCCAGCCGTTGGTCGCATCGAGCACGTTCTCCTCGAACTTCGCCTGCAGGCCGGTGAGCTCCAGCATCACCTCCTTGAAGCGCCGCTTGTCGGCGGCGTCGAGCGCCACACCGGCCAGCCGGAAGTCCCGCAGCGCATGCTCGACGACGCGGCGCTGCACCGGGTCGAGCGCGGCCCCCTCCCGCTCCTCGATGGCGCGGTAGGCCCGGTAGAGCGGCTCGCTCTGGGCGAGGTCCGTCTGGTAGGCCGAGAGCAGCGGCAGGCAGCTGTTGTAGGCGGTGCGAAGCGCATCTGAGTTGAGGACGGCGTTCAGGTGGCTCACGGGCGACCAGGTGCGCGAGACCCGGTGCTGCAGCTCTTCCAGCGGCTCGACGACCGTGGCGAAGGTCGGGGCCGCCCGCGCCGCGATCTCGTCCACCCGCTCCCGGGCCCCGGACAGCGCCTCGCGGACGGCCGGCTCGACGTGCTCCGGGCGGATGCGCGGGAAAGGCGGGAGCGGCTCCCGGGCGAGCAGGGGATTGTCCATCTTTCACCTAATTCCGACGGCGGCAGCGGCTAAAATTCGATCATGAGTGAGTTCGATCTGATTGTCATCGGCGGCGGCAGCGGCGGGCTGGCCGCGGCGCAGCGCGCGGCCGAGTACGGGGCCAGGGTCGCGCTGGTGGAATCGCACCGGCTGGGCGGCACCTGCGTGAACGTCGGCTGCGTGCCGAAGAAGGTCATGTGGAACGCCGCCGACCTCGCCGAGGGGTTGCGGGATGCGCCCGACTACGGCTTTGCCGTCCCGGCGGGAACGCACGATTGGGTCCTGCTGAAGGAGAAGCGCGACGCCTACATCCTGCGGCTGAACGGCATCTACGAGGGCAATCTCGCCAAGCGCGGCATCACCCTCATCCGCGGCCGGGCGCATTTCGCGGACGGCCGGACGGTGACGGCCGCGGGCTCCTCGCACACCGCAGCGCACATCATCATCGCCACCGGGGGGCGTCCTTTGCTGCCGGCCATTCCCGGGGCGGAGCTCGGAATCACCTCCGACGGCTTCTTCGAGTTGCCGCACCGGCCGCAACGGGTGGCGATCGTCGGCAGCGGCTACATCGCCATCGAGTTGACCGGCATCTTCGCGGCGCTCGGCTCCGACGTGACTCTCGTCCTGCGCGGCGAGACGGCGCTCAAGCAATTCGACTCCATGATCGGGGAGTCGACCCTGAAGGTCCTGCGCGACGACGGCGTGAGCATCGTGACCCGGGGCTGGCCGTCGGCACTCGAGAGCGACGCCCGCGGAAGCCTGGCGCTCGCGCTTCGGGACGGGCGGCGGCTCGAGCCGTTCGACTGCGTGCTCTGGGCCATCGGCCGCGCCCCGGCCGCGGAGGAGTTGGGCCTGGAGCGGATCGGAGTGGAGCGGGACGCGTACGGCTTCATCGTCACCGACAAGTACCAGAGCACGAGCGCCGCCGGCGTGTACGCCATCGGCGATGTGACCGGCCGGGCAGCGCTCACGCCGGTGGCCATTGCCGCCGGCCGGCGCCTCAGCGACCGCCTGTTCGGCGGCAAGGCCGACCGGCATCTCGACTATCACAACATTCCCACCGTCATATTCGGGCATCCGCCGATCGGCACCGTCGGTCTGACCGAGCAGGCGGCCCGCGACGATTACGGCGACGAGGCGGTCAGCGTTTTCAAGTCGAGCTTCATTCCGATGTACTACGCGCTCACCGCCGCCAAGCCGCGCTGCGACATGAAGCTGGTGACCGTGGGACCCGAGCGCCGCGTGGTCGGCGTGCACGTCGTCGGTCCCGGCGCGGACGAGATGATGCAGGGCTTCGCGGTCGCGGTGCGGATGGGCGCGACCAAGGAGGACTTCGACGACACGGTGGCGATCCATCCCACCAGCGCCGAAGAGCTGGTCACGATGCGGTGAGCGCCGAGAGCACCGGCCCGGTGAGCGGCCGCACGCCGCGCCAGAGGCGGAAGGACTCCGCCGCCTGCTCGACCAGCATTCCCCAACCCGGCACGGCGGCGCGGCAGCCGAGCTCCAGACACCAGCGGACGAAGGGGGTATCGCCCTTCCCGTATGCCATGTCATAGCAGAACGTGTCGGGCCCGACGACGCCGACGGGGACGTCGGGAATCTCGCCCGTGAGGCTCGCGGAGGTGGCGTTGATGACGAGATCGAACGCCCCGCCGGCGATGTAGCGGAAACCGACACCCTCCACGGCGCCCAGGCGCGCGAATGCCGCCGCGAGCGCCTTGGCCCGGTCCGCGGTGCGGTTGGCGATGACGACGATCTGCGGCTCCAGGCCGAGAAGCGGAGCGAGCACGCCGCGCGCGGCGCCCCCGGCCCCGATGACGAGCACGCGGCGGTGAGTCACGACCACGTGCCGGTTCGAGCACAGGTCCTGCGTGAGCCCCACTCCGTCCGTGTTGTCGCCGAGGATGGTGCCGTCCTTGCGCATCGCCAGCGTGTTGACGGCGCCGGCGTGTTGCGCGCGTTTCGTCAGCTCATTGGCGTGCGCGACGGCCGCGACCTTGTACGGCAGCGTGATGTTGAGGCCGCGTCCGCCGCGGGCAAAAAAAGCGGCGACACTCTCCTGCAGCGCCTCCGGCGGGAAATCGAACAGCCGGTAGCTCATGGCCTGCCCGGTCTGGCGCGCGAACATCGCGTGGATGAAGGGCGAGAGGCTGTGGGCGACGGGGTGGCCCACCACTCCATAACTATCCACGGTGCCGCTCATGCCCGGATTCTGCGCCACGGCCGGGCCGCCGTCACGGTCCCGTTTGGGCTCGGCGCAGCCGGCGCACGCTGGCACCGCCGCCGTGCCCCAGATCGAGGCGAGCGTACAGCTGCGGCAGCCAGCTCTGCATCCGCTCGGCCACCTGGTAGGGAGGATTGAGGACGAGCATCCCCGAGCCGTTGAGCGCAACGCGCGAGTCGCGCGGGTAGAGTGAGAGCTCTGCGGCGAGCAGCTCGCAGTCGAGCTCGCCGGCCAGCGACGCCTGCCAGGCCGCCGTGTCGCGCTCGTCCTTGATCGGATACCAGATCGCCACGACGCCGGTGTGGAACCGCCGCAGCGCCTCCGCGGCCGCCTGCCGGGCCCGCTCGAAGTCCTGCCGGCTCTCCTCGTACGGGGGATCGATGAAAGTCAGTCCACGGCGCTCCGGCGGCGGCAGCCATGCCCGCAGGAGCGCGAAGCCATCGCCGGTCTGCACGTGCAGCGCCGGATCCGGGCTCCTGCCCGGCCCAGCGCCATCCCGGTCAAAAGGCGTGGCTTCTACCCGAGACTCGGCCACCTGCGGCGGCCGGGCCCGTCCCTGTGCCTGAACGGAGAGGGCGCGCTCCAGGGCGCGCGCCTCGGGGGCCTGCTGCTCGATGAACACACCCCGGTCCTGGGGGCGCAGCTCGCCGGCGGCGAGCAGGGGCGAGCCGGGATAGAGCCGCGGCTCGCCGCGCTCGCGGCGAAGGCGGTGCACGCGCCCGAGATAGTCGCGTAGCTCCTCCGCACCCGCGTCCGACTGCGCGTCGAGCCGTTCGATGCCGGTCGCGGATTCGCCGGACGGGCCGGACGCGTCATAGGCGCCGCGGCCGGCGTGCGTCTCCAGATAGAGAAACCCCTTGTCCTTGCGCTTCAGGGCCGCCAGCAGGGCGAGCAGCGTGACATGCTTGTGCACATCGGCGAAGTTGCCCGCGTGATGGGCGTGCCGGTATTTCATGCCGGAGTGATCAGGGGGCGACTTCGAGCCAGGTGAAAACCCGGTAGAATTATGGGTCTTTCGCCAAAGGAACCCAAGTGCCATGAAGCCAGCCTTGAATGTCGCGATCACCGGTGCCGCCGGCCAGATCGGCTATGCCCTCGCCTTCCGCGTCGCCTCCGGACAGCTCCTCGGACCCGAGCAGCCGGTCAACCTGCACCTGCTCGAGATCACCCCGGCGCTGCAGGCGCTGAACGGCGTCGTCATGGAGCTGGCCGACTGCGCGTTCCCGCACCTCAACAAGGTGGTGGCCACCGATGACGCCAAGGTCGCCTTCCGTGACTGCCACGTCGCGCTGTTGGTGGGCGCCCGGCCGCGCGGGCCCGGCATGGAGCGCAAGGATCTGCTGCTCGCCAACGCGCAGATCTTCTCCGCCCAGGGCAAGGCGCTCAACGAGGCCGCCGACCGCAACGTGAAGGTGCTGGTGGTCGGCAACCCGGCCAATACCAACGCGCTCATCGCGCGCTCGAACGCCAAGGACCTCAATCCGCGCAACTTCACGGCCATGATGCGTCTGGACCACAACCGCGCGTTGTCGCAGCTCGCGGAAAAGACCGGCGCGCACGTGACCGACATCCGCCGCATGACGGTGTGGGGCAATCACTCCGCCACGCAGTATCCGGACATCAGCCACGCGCTGGTGAAGGGCAAGCCGGCGCGCTCGCTGGTCGACGCCTCGTGGGTGGAGCAGACGTTCATCCCGGTCGTGCAGCAGCGGGGCGCGGCGATCATCAAGGCGCGCGGCGCCTCGTCGGCGGCATCCGCCGCTTCCGCTGCCATCGATCACGTGCACACCTGGACCCACGGCACCGCGGAGGGCGACTGGGTGAGCATGGCGATCCCGTCCGACGGCAGCTATGGCATTGCGGAGGGAGTGATCTATTCCTTCCCGGTGACCACCCGCAACGGGGAGTACCAGATCGTCCAGGGGCTCGCGATCGACGACTTCAGCCGCAAGCGCATGGACGCCACGCTGGCGGAGCTGAAGGAGGAGCGGGACGGGGTGAGGAGCTTGCTCGGATAATCGCCGTATGACGGGAGCGCTGATTACCCTGGTGTTCGTGGCGGCGGTACTCTTCCTCGCCTACCGCCGCCTCTCACTGCTCGCGTTCACCGCGACCTTCACCGCGCTCCTCATCGCCTACACCCTCCTCGGCGCCTCCGGGACGCCGGCGGGAGCCTGGAAGGGATTTCTCTGGCTGCTGCTCGCCGGCCTCTGGCTCCTCAACGTCCGCCCCCTGCGCAAGGCGATCATCACGCGGCCTTTCATGAAGGCCTATCTGAAGCTCCTGCCGCCGATGTCGCAGACGGAGCGTGAGGCGTTGGAGGCCGGTACCGTCTGGTGGGACGGGGAGCTGTTCACGGGCGCGCCGCAATGGCCGAAGCTCCTGTCGGCCCGCGCGCCGCGGCTGACCGCCGAGGAGCAGGCCTTCCTCGACGGGCCGTGCGAGGAGCTCTGCCGGATGCTGGATGACTGGGCGATCACCCACCAGCTCGGCGACATGCCGCCGCAGGTGTGGGAGTTCCTCAAGTCCCGCGGCTTCTTCGCGATGATCATCCCGAAGCGCTACGGCGGGCTCGAGTTCTCCGCCTACGCGCACTCCTGCGTACTGGCCAAGCTCGCGAGCCGCAGCTCGACGTGCTCCTCCACGGTCGCCGTGCCGAACTCGCTGGGGCCGGCGGAGCTCCTCCATCACTACGGCACCGAGGAGCAGAAGGACCATTACCTGCCGCGCCTCGCCCGCGGCGAGGAAGTCCCTTGCTTCGCGCTCACCGGCCCGCGCGCGGGCTCCGATGCAGCCTCCATTCCCGACACCGGCATCGTCTGCCGCGGCACGTGGCAGGGCCGGGAGACCGTCGGCATCCGGCTCAACTTCGCCAAGCGCTACATCACGCTCGCGCCCATCGCGACGGTGATCGGCCTGGCCTTCCGGATGTTCGATCCGGAGAAGCTCCTCGGCGAGCGGGTGGACATCGGCATCACCTGCGCCCTCATTCCGCGGGACACGCCGGGCATCAGCATCGGCCGCCGGCACTTTCCCCTCAACATCCCGTTCCAGAACGGCCCCATCGAGGGCCGTGATGTCTTCGTGCCGCTCGAGGCGATCATCGGCGGGCCCCGCATGGCGGGCGCCGGCTGGCGGATGCTGGTCGAGCAACTCTCGGTCGGACGCTGCATCTCCCTGCCCTCGAACGCCACCGGCGGCTGCAAGGCGGCGGTGTGGGCGACCGGCGCCTACGCGCGGATCCGCCGGCAATTCAACATGCCGGTCGGGCGGTTCGAAGGCGTCGAGGCCGTACTCGCCAGGATGGTGGGCTTGACGTACACGATGGACGCCGCGCGCTCCGTGACGGCGGGGGCCATCGACGGTGGCGAGAAGCCATCAGTGCCTTCGGCGATGCTCAAGTACCACGTCACTGAGATGGGCCGGCAGGTCGCCAACGACGCGATGGACGTGCATGGCGGGAAGGGCATCTGCCTGGGTCCGCACAATTACCTCGCCCGCGGCTATGAGTCGGTGCCGATCACCATCACCGTGGAGGGCGCCAACCTCCTCACGCGCAATCTCATCATCTTCGGCCAGGGCGCGGTGCGCTGCCATCCCTTCGTGCTGCGCGAGATGAACGCGGCGCGCGATCCGGATCGCGCCCGCGGCGTCGACGGGTTCGATCGGGCGCTCTTCGGGCATATCGGCTTCACACTCTCCAACGCCGTGCGCTCCCTCGTCATGGCGCTGACACACGCGCGCTTCACCCGCGCGCCGGTAGCGGGTCCCACCGCCCGCTATTACCAGCACATCGTGCGGTTCAGCGCTTCGTTCGCCTTCACCGTGGATGTGGCGATGTTGACGCTGGGCGGCTACCTGAAGAAGAAGGAGAGCCTGTCGGCGCGGCTCGGCGATGTGCTGTCGGCGATGTATCTCGCCTCGATGGTGCTCAAGCATCACGACAACCAGGGCCGGCCGGCGGAGGACCTGCCCATCGTCGAGTGGGCCTGCCGCAACCTCCTCTATCATGCGCAGGAGCAGCTGCACGGCTTCCTGCGCAACTTCCCGAACCGGCTGCTCGCCGGCGTGATGCGGGCGGTCGTCTTCCCGCGCGGCCGCGCCTACTCGGCGCCCGCGGACCGGCTCGGACGCAAGGTCGCGGAGCTCGTGACCCGCCCCGGCGACTCGCGCGAGCGGGTCTGCCAACACATCTACTGGACGCTGGAGCCCGGCAACCCGCTCGGGCTGCTCGAGGAAGCCCTGCGGCTCGCGGAGACGCTCGAGCCTCTCGAGAAACGCATCCGCGTGGAGGGTGTCAAGACCGGCCGGATCACGGCCCTCGACCTGCCCGGC
>JASHVV010000096.1 GCA_030044385.1 Gammaproteobacteria bacterium | reverse complement strand
GAGGTGGTGCACGGGCAAGTCAGGGCCGATTGGCAGACGCGGCACGAGAAGGTGCTGGGCGCGGGCGGCCTGCACATCATCGGCACGGAGCGGCACGAGTCCCGCCGCATCGACAACCAGCTCCGCGGCCGCTCCGGCCGCCAGGGCGACCCGGGGTCGAGCCGCTTCTATCTCTCGATGGAAGACAACCTGATGCGCATCTTCGGCGATCCGCTGCGCACGCAGCGCCTGCTGAAGATGGCCGGCATGAAGGAGGGTGAGGTCATCGAGAGCGGCATGTTGAGCCGCCAGATCGAGAAGGCGCAGCGCAAGGTCGAGGCACACAATTTCGACATCCGCAAGCAACTGCTCCTCTTCGACGACGTCGCCAACGATCAGCGCAAGGTCATCTACCAGCAGCGCACGGAGATCATGGGGACGGCGGACGTGTCGGCGCCGATCCGCGGCATCCTCGAGGAGGCGATCGGCGCTCTGGTGGATCAGTACCTGCCGAAGCACGCCATGCCGGGCGACTGGGACCTGGAGGGCCTGGGCAAGGCGCTGGAGAGCGACTTCAACGTGCGCGTCGATGTGAAGGGCTGGCTCGACCGGGAGCCGGAGCTGGAAGAGCCGGCGTTGCGCGAGCGGCTGGCGCGCGAGGTGCAGCAGGCGTACGAGGTCAAGGTATCCCGCATCGACCCGGCCCTGATGCGCCACATCGAGAAGGATGTCATGTTGCGCACGCTCGATGCGCACTGGCGCGATCACCTCGCGGCGATGGACTACCTGCGCCAGGGGATTCATCTGCGCGGCTATGCCCAGCAGGACTACCGCACGGAGTACAAGCGCGAGGCCTTCCAGATGTTCACGGCGATGCTCGATCGCGTGAAGTTCGAGACGGTGACGCGCCTGTTGCAGATCGAGGTGCGCACGCAGGAGGAGGTCGATCGCGAGGAAGAGGAGCGCCGCCGCCGTCTGATGCAGGCGTTGCACGCGCAGCACCCGGAAATGCTGTCCGCCCTGGCCGGAAGCGGAGAGACGCCGGAGGATGCCGCGGCGGCGGCTGCAGCGCTTCCTGCGGCCGCGCGCGCGGCCATGGGGGGCGGCTCGCGGGCCGAGATGCCGGCGGTGCCGCCGCCGCCGTTCGAGTCGCAGGGCACCTTCGTCCGCGGCGAGCGCAAGATCGGCCGCAACGAGCTTTGCCCCTGCGGCTCCGGTAAGAAGTACAAGCACTGCCACGGCGCGTTGTCGAGCGTCGAGTGACGCTAGTAGTGGCCGCCGCGATCTTCGACGCTGCGGGCAGAGTCCTCATCGCGGAGCGCCCGCCGGGCAAGCACATGGCCGGCCGGTGGGAGTTCCCCGGCGGGAAGGTTGCCCCGGGCGAGTCGGAACAGGCGGCCCTGGCGCGCGAGCTCGACGAGGAGCTCGGCATCCAGTGTCTGGACGCCCGTCCCATGATGCGCCTGACCCACCGCTATCCGGACCGCGAAGTCGAGCTGTCCCTGTGGGTGGTCGGGCGTTACCGCGGCGAGCCGCAGGCGCTCGATGGGCAGAGGCTGAAGTGGGTGGACTGCGCCCGCCTCGAGGCCGAGGACATTCTCGAGGCCGACCGTCCGTTCGTGGCCGCGCTGGTACAATGCAGGCCGGCTTTCTAGCGACTCAAGACAGGGCCCCCATGGCAGCGAAGAGCGATCTCCCGGAAGTCAGTCTCGATCCAGCCGGCCTCTACCGGGAGGAGATCTACACCGATCGCCGGGCCGGCACGATCCGGCGCCTGACGCCCGTGACCGTGAACGGGTCTGTCGATCCGCAGCGGCCGGTGCTGTTTTCCGGCCAGACGCAGCTCCTGACCCCCGCCGGTGTCCTGCCGCTCGTGTTCGAGATCGAGGCGGGCACGCTCGAGGAAGCGTTGGCCAAGTTCCCGGAAGGTGTGAACGCCGCGCTCGAGCAGGCCATCGACGAGGCCCGCGAGATGCGCCGCGAGGCCGCATCGCGCATCGTCGTGCCGGAGGTCGGCGGCGGCGGCATCGGTCCCAGCCCTGGCCCCGGCGCCGGCGGCGGCAAGATCAAGTTTCCTTAGTTTATTGGGGCAACGTCGGCGTCCTGGGGCACGCAAGGCCGGAGTGAGACATGGCTAGATCGAGGGGACTGCGCCGGATCTCGCTCGCGGCGGGCGTGGCTTCACTGCTCGCCGGCTGCGCGGCGATCATGGCCAACCGTCCGACTCCGGTTCCCGGCAACGGGCCCCTCGGCGTGCCGGTGCCGACGGCGACGCAGATCGCCGTGGGCGCCAATCCGGTGCCGTCGGCGCCGCGGATGAATCCGTTCTCGGTGGAATTGAGGCCGAGGACGACGGTCCCCGGCGGCAATCCCTATGCCTGGCTGCAGAACGTGCACTCCGGCCGCACCCGGCACTGGATCTTCACGGAGAACCGAGCGACCCGCGAAGCGATGGCCGTCCTCCCGCAGCGAGCCTGGATCGGGACGCGCCTCGCGCAGCTCGAGGCCGGCGGTGGGCGGTACGCCGGCGACGATGTGGTGGTGGAGCACGTCCTCTATCTGGGTCCCGACGGGGCGCGGCTGCCGATGGAGATCGCCCACCGGCGGGATCTGACTCGGGACGGCAACCAGCCGACGCTGCTCACCGTCTATCACCCCACCGGCAAGCCGCCAGGTCCGATCCTGCGGCCGTTCGTGTTGGTATGGTTGGAAATGGGCGGCGTTTACGCGCGCGCCGAGGTGCGCAACGGGCTCGCGCCGATGCCGGGCGCGAGCGGGGCGCCCTGGGTGCCCGACAGGGCCATCGCACTCAGCGATCTCTTCGCGGCGGCGCAGTCGCTGATCGACCGGCACTACACCCGGCGGGAGCGGCTGGGTCTCTACGGGCGCGGCTTCGGCGGGCTGCTGGCGGGCGCCGCCATCACCGGCCGGCCGGACTTCTTCGGCCTCGCGCTGCCGACCGGCACCTGGGACGAGTACCGGCAGATCTCCTCCGGCACCTGCTATCCGCCAACGCTCATCGTCACATCCCAGTACGGCGGCGACATCAGACCGTGGCAGGGCTATGAGCTCGCGGCCGTCCTGCAGGCGGAGCAGCTCTGCCGCCATCCCGTCCTGATCCGGATCGACCGCGACGAGGGGCAGGGGGAGCCGGCCGCGGAAAGGCGGGAGCGCGCGGTGGACCAGCTGGCGTTCGCGGCGCGGTGGCTCGGGGCGCAGCCGAGCCCGTAGCTCAGCGGCTACGAGGGCCTGCGCTGCGGCGGCGTGTCGCTGTCCTGTACCCCAGGGTTCCCCTGCCCAAGCTCATCCGGAGCCGGCTCGCCCGGGATGGCGTGCTTCTCGGTCAGCCAGGCACCCAGGTCGATGAGGCGGCAGCGCTCGCTGCAGAAGGGCCGGAAGGGGGATTGGGCCCAGTCGATCTCGCGCTGGCAGGTGGGGCACTTGACGCGCTGGACGGGCATCACGCGCAGCAGGTGAGGAGGAACTCCACGTCCGCATCGGCCTGGGTGGCCCGCTCCCCGACGCCTTTCCAGGAGAGGAACCGGACGTTGCAGCGGTGATGGCTGCCGCTCACCTCAGGGTAGAGGCCCATCGAGGCGGGCAGAGCGATACGCAGGAGCTGCAGCGGACTTTCCCGGTCGAAGGTGATGGTGAAGTTGCCGCCCGGCGCGGTCTCGTGCCGCGTGCGGCCGTTCTGGCGCGTCAGCCAGATGAGCTCCGAGACGACGTCGCACAGCGGGCGCAGGATCGTGAGCCAGCGATTGAACGCCAGCGCGCGCGCCTCGTCCGGCTGCGACAGCCAGTAGAGATAATCCGGCAGGTCGAACTCGCAGGTGCCACCCGGGATGCTGCTGCGGTGCTTGACGGCGTTCAAGAAATCCGAGTCCTTGAGCGGCTGCAGATTCGCGACGCCGGCGCTCAGCAGATCGGAGCGCAGGCGGGTCAGGTTCGCGATCAGCGTTTTCAGCCGGCCGGCGTCGACGCCGGGCTTCGACTGGAACTCCCCGAGCAGGGCGAGCTGGCGCTCCAGCTCCTTCAGCGCGTCCGAGCGCACATCGCTGCGGGTGATCATGGCCAGGATGTCGATCAGGCTGGTCACCGCCGCGCGGGTGCCCCACTGGCTGCCGCTCTCGTTGTGGTAGAGCGCCTGGCTGTAGAGGAAATCCAGCCTCAGGAAGGTGCGCATCCGCTCGCTGAGCGGCTGCTCGAAGATCAGCGTGCGGTCGCTCTCGGCGGTTGCGGGCGGGGATTGCGGAGGCGCATCGGCCTCGGGGGCGTCGGTCGTCATGTGACCTATTGTGCTCGACATCCGCGCCGGACGTAAACGGGCGCGGGGCCCGGCCAAGCATCGGTCCAGCCTGCTTTCACGCTGGCTGCTCCCATCCCAGAGAGGTCGCGAGCTTGGCGGCGCCCGCGATCACGTACTGCGCCGCAGGCCGTCCTCCGCTCTGCAACCGCTCCGGGTGCTCCTTCACGTAGCCGAAGCGCAATAGTTCCTCGACAAAACGCCGCGCTGCAGCGTTATTGCGACCCTTCATGATCTCATCGCGAACCGCGCGTAGCGTGAACGGCTTATCGGCATGACGGCGAGCCAACTTCTGCAGAAGCACTACCGGGCTCTTTCCAAGCCGCTCCTCGGCGCGCCGAGCGTACCAACGTGCCAGGAAAGGCATCATGTCTCCGAGCGTCAGCGGCGCGTCGCTTCCACCGGCACCGAAGCCAAGCAGCTCCCCTGTCGCTTCATCCAGCGCTGCAAGCGACCCGCGCAGGTCACCATCGAAGAGCTCATAGAGCGCGCTCGCTGCCTCCGGCTCTACCGGCTGCCGAGCCGGACGACTTTCCTCGACGCGAAGCGCTGCGTATCGCCGCCTAAGGAGCTCGAGGAACTCCGTTTTCATGAGCGGCGCCAACGCCGGTGGTGTAGAAAAAACACTCGCGAGCTGCGGCTGAGCGTCGATTACGGTCCGTACGGCCTCGTCTGTCCCGATCACCAGCCAGTGATAACCCTCGATCATGAAGCAGATGTCGCGAACGTCGCGCATGAGCTGCGCCGCCCGCTCCGCACTGGACTCGGTCAGGTTCTCGAGATTGTTCAGGTGCACCAGGAAGGCGTTCCTTCCGAGAGCCTCTCGTGCAAGCCGGACGAGCTGCTGCAGCAATCCCTGAATCATCAGACTGGGGGTGGCAGTCGGCGGAGTGACCAGCGTGGTCGCGCGGCCTGCACTGCCACCGAACCCGGCAACGCTCAGCCCCCCGCTGCTTCCGGTGGTCGCCTGATACACGCGCACCATCTGGCTCGCCTGATGAACGGCTTCCGCATTCTCGACCTTGCGTCGCAGAGAGGCCTGATTTGCAGCACCGCCCAGCAGTGCATCAAGAACGCTGCGCAACACCAGTGCGCAGAGCTGATCGACGGTGAGCGCGGAACCTACGCTGACCGCGGCGGGCGTGGAGAGTATCCCGGCGACCGCCGCCTCCGCCTTGATGTGCTGAGCGAGTGTCGACTTCCCCACGCCGACCGCGCCTCTGATGGTCTGCCGGCTCGAGGCGGGACTTCGCTCGATCTTGCCGAGCAGCCGATCGGTATCGGCCGTTCGCCCCACGAAGAGCGACATCGGATAGCGCGTGTCCGCCTGCAATGGCTCCTGAAAGAAGGGGCTCTCGCGCAGGTTGAAGAGCCTCCAGGCGTTGCGCACAGCGTTTCGATCCACGGCAGGGTCTCCCGGGACCTTTGGTGCGGCTCTGACAGATTTTCCGCACCAAAGTACCTTTGGTGCTAATTATCGTACCAAAGGTACTTTGGTGCAATAATTTTGTACCAAAGTCCCGCTGCACGCGGGCTCGCGGGGCCGGCATCAGGAGATGCGGGCTCTCGCGGCCTTGGCGGTAATCGTGCCGCCGCCGCTTCCCGATTGCCCGGCGAGCTCGAGGTAGCGCGCGTGCAGCGCCGAGACCTGGTCGCGCACGGCGCTGAGATCGCCGTCGTTCTGGATGACGTCGTGGGCAACCTTGAGCCGCGCGGCGCGCGAGGTCTGCGCGTTGAGGATCGCGCGGGCCTGCTCGAGGGTGGAGCCGTCCCGCGCCTGCAGCCGGCGGATCTGCAGCTCCTCGTCGCAGTCGACCAGGAGCGCGCGGTCCACGTGCGCGGCGAGGTTTTTCTCCACGAGCAGGGGAATGATCAGGATCTGGTACGGCCCGCCCGCGGCCCCCGACCAGGCTTCCACCGCCGTGCCGATGGCGGGATGCGTGAGGGCCTCGAGGTCGGCGCGAGCCTTGGGGTCGGAGAAAACGATCGCGCGCAGCTTCGGCC
>JASHVV010000095.1 GCA_030044385.1 Gammaproteobacteria bacterium | reverse complement strand
CCGCTCGCGACCGGCAAGCTGACGCTGGTCAACAACCAGGTCGATACCACGACCGGCACGATCCTGCTCGAGGCGACCTTCGCCAACCGGCAGGAGCGCCTGTGGCCGAACGAGTTCGTCGCGGTGCAGCTGACCGAGTTCGTGCGCAAGAGCGCGGTCACGGTCCCCTCGGTCGCCGTCATGACCGGGCCTGACGGCCAGTACGTCTACGCCATCGGCGCCGACCGCAAGGTGAAGCGGGTCGCCGTCACCGTGGCCGCCAACCAGGACGGCACCACCGTCATATCCAAGGGCCTCGCGGCCGGCCAGGAGGTCGTCACCAACGGCCAGTACCGGCTCGACGACGGATCCCTGGTCAGCATCCAGCAGCCGACGAACGCGGCGCCTGAGCAGGCATCCGCCGGGGCGGGCGCAGCGGCGTCGCTCGGGCCGGCCGCCGGCCAGTAGGTGGCCGCGTGAGCGTCTCCGAGCCGTTCATCCGTCGGCCGATCGCGACCACGCTGCTGATGGCGGCGCTGGTCGCCTTCGGCCTCATCTGCTTCCAGTTCCTGCCGGTCTCGGCCCTGCCCAACGTCGACTTCCCGACGATCTCGGTCAGCGCCTCCCTGCCCGGCGCGAGCCCGCAGACCATGGCCGATACCGTCGCGACGCCGCTCGAGGAATATTTCACCGACATCCCCGGCCTGTCCTTCATGTCGTCCTCGAGCGGGCTCGGCTCGACCTCGATCACCCTGCAGTTCGACTTGAACAGCGACATCAACGCCGATGCGCAGCTGGTGCAGAGCGCGATCAACGAGGCGGAAGGATTCCTGCCGAAGAACCTGCCGACGCCGCCGACCTATCGCGAGGCCAATCCGGCGGCGGCGCCGGTGCTGATCTACGCGATCCACTCCCAGGCGATGCCGCTCTACCAGGTCGACGAGTACTCCAACGTGATGCTCGCCGAGCAGCTCTCGACCGTGCCCGGGGTGGGACAGGTCATCATCGCCGGACAGCAGCAGCCGGCCGTCACCGTGCAGGTGAACCCGCTCGCGCTCGCCGCGCGCGGCATCAGCCTGAGCCAGGTGAGCACCGCCATCACCGCTACCACGCTCGACACCGCCAAGGGCAACATCGAGGGCAGCAAGGTCGAGTATCCCATCGACAGCAACGATCAGCTCTTCGACGCCTCGCAGTTCAGGCGGGTGATCGTCGCCTACAGCAAGGGCGCCCCGGTCGAGCTCAAGGACGTCGCCCAGGTCATCAATTCCTCGCTCAGCCCGCGCAGCGGCGGCTGGTACTTCACCACCCCCTGCGAGCTGCTCTTGATCGAGACCCAGCCCGGCGCCAACACGCTCAAGGTGGTCGATCAGATCAAGGCGAAGATGCCGCAGCTCATGGCCTCGATCCCCCACAGCGTCAAGGTCGATCTCGTGTCGGATCGCTCCGTGAGCATCCGCGGCTCGGTGTCGGACGTGGAGTTCACGCTGATCCTGACGATTTTCCTGGTCGTCGTGGTCATCGCGCTCTTTCTGCACAACGTGTGGGCCACGATCATCCCGAGCGTGACGCTGCCGCTCGTCATCATCGCGGCCTTCAGCGGCATGTACGCCTTGAGCTACAGTCTCGACAATCTGTCGCTGATGGCGCTGACGCTCGCGGTGGGCTTCCTGGTGGACGATGCGATCGTCATGATCGAGAACATCGTCCGCTATATCGAGGCCGGCATGGCGCCGTTCGCCGCGGCCATCAAGGGCGCCGGCCAGATCGGCTTCACCATCGTGTCGATGACGCTGTCGCTGATCGCGGTGTTCATCCCGCTCCTCTTCATGTCGGGGGTGGTCGGGCTGCTGTTCCACGAATTCGCGATGACGGTGACGCTGACGCTGATCTTCTCGATGATCGTGTCACTCACGCTGACGCCGATGATGTGCGCGAAGTTCCTGACGCACCAGGACCCGGCCGCGACAGGCAAGCGCAGCATCTTCGAGCGCGCCTTCGAGCGGGTCCGCGAGTCTTACGACCGGGGGCTGCAGTGGACCTTCGATCACAGCCGGACCATGCTCTTCCTGACGCTGGGCCTGATGGTGCTCACCGTCTTTCTCTATATCCTCATCCCCAAGGGGTTCATGCCGGAGCAGGACACCGGACAGATGTTCTGCTCCATCCAGGCGCGGGAAGACGCCTCGTTCGCGCAGATGAGCCGGATCGAGAACCAGATCGCGGGCATCGTCCGGCAGGACCCGGCGGTGGCGGATGTGGTCGGGTTCGCCGGCGCGACCGGCGCCAATGGCAGCGAGAGCACGGCGCGGATGTTCGTGCAGCTGAAGCCGTTCTCCCAGCGCCCGGAGATCCAGCAGGTAATGGCGCGCCTGCGGCCGAAGCTCAACGGGGTGATCGGCGCCAAGGTCTACCTGCAGGCGTTCCAGGACATCAATATCGGCGGCCGGCTCGAGCAGGCGCAATACCAGTACACGCTCACCGACACCAACTCGGATGAGCTCGAGCACTGGGCGCCGATCCTGCTCGCCGACATGCAGAATATGAAGATTCTGAACGATGTCGCCTCGGACCTGCAGATCGCCTCGCCGAACCTCGACGTCGAGGTGGATCGGGCCACGGCCTACCGGCTCGGGGTGAGCATGTCCGACGTCGACACCGCGCTGCAGAATTCGTTCGGGCAGACGCAGGTGCAGACCATCTATTCGCCGACTTACCAGAGCAAGGTGATCCTGGAGGTGGAGCCGAGGTTCCTCTCGAATCCGGAGAATCTGTCCGACGTCTACCTGCAGAGCAGCACCGGCGGCGCGGTGCCGCTCGCGGAAGTGGCGCACATCGTCACCCAGGCGGAGCCGCTCACGGTCAATCACCAGGGCCTGTTCCCGGCCGTGACCCTGTCGTTCAATCTGGCGCCCAGCGCGGCGCTGAGCCAGGCCGTGAGCGCCATCGATGCGGTGCGCGCCAAGGCCGGAGTCCCGGCCACCGTCCTCGGTGCCTTCCAGGGCACGGCGCAGGCCTATCAGCAGTCGCTGACCACCGTGCCGCTGCTGATCCTGGCCGCAATCGCCGCCATCTACGTGATCATGGGCGTGCTCTACGAGAGCTTCATCCACCCGATCACCATCCTGTCGTCGCTGCCGCCGGCGGGCGTCGGCGCACTGGCGATCCTCTGGTTGTTTCACTTCCAGCTGACGCTGATCGCGATCATCGGCATCATCCTCTTGATGGGCATCGTCAAGAAGAACGCCATCATGATGATCGACTTCGCGCTCGAGGCAGAGCGCACGGAGGGCAAGTCGCCGCGCGAATCGATCCACGAGGCCTGCCTGCTGCGCTTCCGGCCGATCATGATGACCACCTTCTGCGCCCTGATCGCGGGGCTGCCGCTCGCTCTCGAGACCGGGCCCGGATCGGAGCTGCGCCGCCCGCTCGGCGTCGCGATCGTGGGCGGCCTCGCGGTGTCGCAGTGGCTGACGCTCTTCACGACCCCCGTGATCTACCTGTACCTCGATCGCATCGCCCGCCGCTTCGGGGAGGGCCCGCAGGGCGCGCCCGCCGCGGAGACGGGCACGCCGCGGTGATTCCGGTCAGTCGTTCAGCAACACGATCACGTGGTCGGCGGTGAGCGAGCCGCTCGAGTAGGAGCCCAGCGCCATCACCTGCAGGACCGCGGTGGTGCCGTTGAGGTCTGTGGTCAGCGCGGTAACGAAGTCGTTGAAGGTGCTGAAGTTATCGATCGTGTGACTCTGCACGTGGGCGATCGCGAAGGACTGCTGCGCCGTGCCCGTCGTGTCGGGCAGCAGCTCCAGCCCGGCGCTCAGGGTCGAGGGATTGACGGTCAACCCACCGATCCGCAGC
>JASHVV010000094.1 GCA_030044385.1 Gammaproteobacteria bacterium | reverse complement strand
TGGCGATTCGACTCCACTGCGCGCGCGTACCTTCATGTCTGTGAGACCATGTACACACAAGCCGCTTTGGGCGCCGGCGATCTGGGAATCGTCAAGGCCGAAGAGAATGGCATCAGGACCGTCTTTTCATCAAAGGGTGTCAGAGAATGGTGGGCGGAAAATGCCTTTGGCTTCTCGCCCGAGTTTCGCAGGTACATCGAGAAGCTCATCAATCTTCCTCACAGATGAGTTGCGCCATCGCTCATACGGCATATTTACGAATGAGTTGATCGGCAATGTCGTTCAGATCATTGCCGACAAGCTGCGGCTGGGGGCCGACGCCGAGAAGGTCGTTACCCAGGCGCTTGATCAGCGCGGCTTGCCAGCCGGCCGCAACCGCGCCGAGCGTATCCCACGTGTGGCACGCAATGAGGCAGAAGTCGGATGGCTTGGCGCCCAGCTCTTTCTCGACGTAGGCATAGGCTTCGCGCGACGGCTTGTGATGCTCGACGCCATCGGCGCTGAAGCGCCGCTCGAATAAATCCACGATGCCGCCATGGGTAAGCTGGCGCGTCTGCACCTCGAGCAGATTGTCCGTCAACGTGAACAGGCGGAAACCGGCGTCGCGCAGCTTACGCAAGGCGCCCGGCACTTCGGCGTGAGGCGGCATGGTCGAGAACCTTTCGGTGAGCTCCTTCTTGTCGGCATCACTGATCTTGATGCCGCGCGTATCCGCGAGCATCTTCATCACGGCCGCGCCAATATCGGTGAAAGAAACATAGCAGCCGGCGACGGTCAGCGCGGCGGAGTACATGATCAGGTTGGCAAACCAGAGCCGCATCGCGTCCTTGCCGCCGAAAATGCGTTGGAATATCGGCTCCATCGTTCCGAGATCAAGCAGCGTTTCGTTGACATCAAAAACGATCAAGGGAAGCTTGCTCATGGCACATTCTCCTGCCGGCTGTGGATACACGCGTGCGAATCAGCGGATGGATAGCTCGGGCTTTGCGCTAGCGCGCGTTGCCGGCGCCCGCCAGAAAGCCGCGAATGGCTGCGGCAATTTCCGCCGCGTGGGTTTCCAGCGCAAAATGCCCGGTATCGAAGAATTGCACCACGGCCCGTGGTACGTCACGCTTGAAAGCCTCGGCGCCTGCCGGCAGGAAGAAGGGATCATTCTTTCCCCATACGGCCAATAGCGGTGGCTGATGTGTGCGGAAGTACCTCTGAAACTCAGGGTACAGAGCGACGTTGCTCCTGTAGTCACCGAATAAGTCGAGCTGCGTCTCGGCGACGCCAGGGCGGCTAAGGTAGTAGTTATCGAGCGAGTAGCCATCGGGGGAGACCACGGTCGCATCCGGGACGCCATGCGTGTACTGCCACACCGTGGTTTCGGGCGTCAGAAAATTGCGCAGTGCCTCTCGATTGGCCGGCGAATCATTTTCCCAGTAAGCGCGGATCGGATTCCAGCCGTCGCTCAGGCCCTGCACATAAGCATTTCCGTTCTGCGAAACGATCGCGGTGATGCGTTCCGGGTGTTTGACGGCGAGCCGAAAGCCGGTCGGCGCGCCGTAGTCGAAGACGTAAAGCGCATACCGATCCAGGCCGATGACCTCGGTAAAGCGATCGATGATGTGTGCAATCCCGTCGAAGGTGAGACCGGCACCGGGCAGATACGACAGCCCGAACCCGGGCAAGTCAGGCGCCACGATGCGAAAGCGATCTGCCAGCAGCGGAATGAGATCGCGAAACATGTGGCTGGCGCTCGGAAAGCCGTGGAGCAGCAAGAGTGCCGGCGCGCTTTCCGCTCCCGCGGCGCGATAGAAGATATTGAGACCATCGACGTCGACCTTCCGGAACATGACCTTGACCATTGGCGCACCTCGCGGTTGCGTAACTTCTATAAGTGTATTTGACAGGTTATTTCCAATGAGATACTTTGTCAACGCGATATGCCTTCACGCGGCCGTAGCGGAGGCTTGAGCGAGCCGGTTGACAACGGATGAATCGGGAATTGTCTTCCGTGGGCCGATGGGAGCAGGCTTGGTCTCGATGCGAACCGATCGATGAGGGTGAAATCGTGCATAGAGCAAACGCGACGACGATGGAACGGCAATCGCAGGAACGTGCGTTACGAGACCGATTTCTGCGGATCCGCGCATTCAGCGACGCCCTGTCGGGGAACCTGTCCGATGCAGATGCCACCGCCCAGTCGATGCCGGACGCCTCGCCGGCCAAGTGGCATCTGGCACACACAACATGGTTCTTCGAGGCGTTCCTGCTCCGGGATTTTGTGCCTCAGTATCGCCTGTTCGATACGCGCTTCCCTTTTTTGTTCAACAGCTACTATGAGGCCGAGGGAGCGCGCATCCCAAGGGCGTCGCGGGGGTTGCTCACGCGTCCATCACTCGAGGAAATCCGGTCGTACCGTGCACACATCGATGAGGCGGTGGAGCAGGCGCTCCCCGACCTCTCGCCAGCCGCAGCGGCTCTGGTCGAGCTTGGCTGCCAGCACGAGCAGCAGCACCAGGAATTGCTGCTGACCGACATCCTTCATTTATTCGCGCAGAACCCGCTGGCACCCGCCGCCTGGCAGCGCGCGCCTGCACGGGCAGTCCACGCGCCATCGCAGATGGGCTGGGTACGCGGCCGCGAAGGATCGATCGACATCGGGCACGGCGGCTCGGGGTTTGCGTTCGATTGCGAAAGTCCGCGCCATACCCGGTGGCTCCACCCGCACGTGCTCGCCGACAGGCTCGTGACGAATGGCGAGTGGCGGGCATTCATCGAGGACGGCGGCTACGAAACCGTGAGCCTCTGGCTGTCGGATGGCTGGGCTTGGGTGCGCCAGAATTCCGTCGAGGCGCCCCTGTACTGGCGTCGCGGGGATGAGGGAGCGTGGGCCGACCAGTTCGGGCTCGACGGCCTGGGGGCGATCGATCCTGCAGAGCCCGTGCGCCACATCAGCTACTACGAGGCGGATGCCTTTGCGCGCTGGGCCGGCGCCCGATTGCCGACCGAGGCGGAGTGGGAAAGCGCGGCCGAAGGTCTAGACCCCTCGGACGGCACGTTTGCCGACGCGGCCGAGGCTGCTCACCCGCAGCCTGCGTGCGACCGTCCGGGATTGCGGCAGATGTTCGGAGACCTGTGGGAGTGGACCGGATCGGCATTCCTTCCGCATCCGGGCTTTCGACCGGCCCCCGGAGCCGTCGGTGAGTACAACGGCAAGTTCATGTCCGGTCAGTTCGTTCTGAAAGGCGGCAGCTGTGCCACACCGCGCGGGCACGTACGGGCGAGCTATCGCAACTTCTTCTACCCGCATCAGCGCTGGCAATTCACAGGTCTGCGCCTCGCGAAGGACGTCTGATGCTTCAACGTTCAGCCAAACCGCGCACGAGCAGCTCCATCGGGGTCGATCCGGCGTTTCGCCGCGACGTGCTGAATGGTCTCGGCGCGCGACCTCTGACCATCCCACCGCGTTGGTTCTACGACCGCACCGGCTCCGAGCTCTTCGAGGCGATCACGGCGCTGCCCGAATACTACGTCACCCGCACGGAGCGCTCGGTTCTTGCCGAGGCCGCCGGGGAAATTGCCGAGCTGACGGGCCCGGCACGCGTGGTCGTCGAATTCGGCTCGGGCTCCTCGGCGAAGACACCAGCCCTGCTGTCCGCGGTGGACCCGGCTCTCTACGTGCCGATCGACATCTCCGCCGATTTCCTCTGGGAATCGGCTACGCGACTCTCGCAGCTGTTTCCGGATCTACCGATACATCCTCTCGAGGGGGACTTCACCGGGACGCTGCGCCTGCCTGTGGCAGCCGAGAGCAGGCCGCGGCTCGGGTTCTTCCCCGGCTCGACGATCGGAAACTTCCTGGTGCCGGACGCCGTAGATCTGCTGCGGGCGATGTCGGTCACCCTGGGCAGCGGCTCGATGCTGTTGATCGGTATCGATCGCATCAAGGACGCGGATGATCTCGAGTCGGCATATAACGATTCACGTGGCGTTACGGCGGCATTCAACTTGAATCTCCTGCATCGGATCAACCGTGAGCTCAGAGGCTCCGTCCCCGTCAATGCCTTTCGCCATGTCGCGCGATGGAATGATCGTGAGGCGCGGATTGAGATGCATCTGGAGGCGGTTCGGGACCTCCGTTTCGACGTCGATGGCCAGTGGTTCTCGATGAAAAGGGGAGAGACGATCCATACCGAGAATAGCCTCAAATATGGGGCGCGAGATGCCCTCGTGCTATTACGAGCCGGCGGGTGGAATCCAATCAGGGACTGGAGCGACAAAAAGGGGCTCTTTTCGCTGATCCTTGCGGAGACGGGGCGGCATCGCCGGTGAGGGCTGCGAACGACTGACACCGAGAGTCCGAGCAGATCCTCGTGAACGCCCGAATCGACCTGTAGTCGTGCCGGCCTTCCTCGCTCCAGCCTCGGGGCTCACGGAATGTCGAACGCGTAGACGGCGTCATCCGCGCCCACGTACAGCCTGTGCTGCGTGACAATGGGCGTGACGAACTCCCGCAGTCCCGGCAGAATCTGCGAGACGTACAGCGGTCGCCCGTCATCGCCGCGGAAGCCGTGCAGCCGCTCGTCGCCCTGGGCGCCGAGCACCCATACGATCGGATCATGCCTGCCGTCGGTCGTCGTGACGATCGGTGCTCCGCGGCCGCTCACGATGCCGCACCACGCGGTGCGCAGCACCGGATGAGCTCCCGGGGACACCGCGAGGACGGTAAGATCGCCCTGCGTCAGCGGCATGGGGCAGGCGCTGCCGGGCGCCTCGAACGCGATCATCGCTCCGTTGCCCGCCGGGTACTCCGCCGCCGCGGTGATGGTGCGCCAGCTCGAGACGCGCTCCCTCACGAGACTCGCGCCAAACCCGCCGAGATCGTCGCGATCGAGGAGGTAGGCGTTGCCGTCCTTCCCGAGCGCGAGGCCATAGCGTCGCCCATTGACATCAAACAGCATCGGCGCGGTTCCGCCGAGATCGGCATCGTCGGCATTGAGTTCGCGCCAGTTCTTCGCGGCGAAGAAGCTCGCGCGGGCGCCCGCGAAGACTAGAGAAGGTGGCAGGCGAAAGACCGCCTCGCCGTATCCCCACGTGCGCGCGTTCATGGTGTTGCCGGTGGCGAAATAAAGCGCCGTGCCGTCGGAAGCAATGCCTCCCGGCGCCCAGATGCCGCCGCCCTGCGCCCGTGTGTGCCAGCTCACCGACTGCCGCGGGGCATCGAGGCTCACGCCGACGATCCAGCCGTGATAGCGGCCGCAGTCGTTCGAGTTGCCTCCGTAGGGCACGTAGACCCGGTTGCCGAGCACGATGAGCGCTCCGCGTTGATTTTGCGTGCGGGAATCGAAGGTGAATCCCTGCCGCTCGAGGAGCGCGGCCACATCGACCGGCCAGCCGGGCAGCGTCGACCCGCTCGCGAGCGCGAGCGCGAACAGTTCGTGGGTTGGTGCGCCGGAGCGCGGATCCTGCAGCATCGCATCGAGGTATACGGCACGACGCGCCGTATCGATGACCGGCGTGCCGGTGATGCCGAGCGGATTGATGTTGCCGCAGGGGAGCGATTGGAGCCTGACCGGGCGCCCGAGCGTGCGCTGCCAGAGCGTCCTGCCGCTCATTGCATCGAGCGCGTAGACCGTGTCGCTTTCGGTCGCCACCAGCAGTATCGGTCGTCCGACGGAGTCCCGAAAATAAAGCGGCTGGGCATAGACGTGCCCGGCGATGCGCGCATGAAAGGCCAGATCGCGGTGCAGGCCCCGCGCCCGGTTCCAACTGAGCGCCGGAACGACGAATTCTCCGCGGCGGGCGGAGTCTGCGTGGTAAGTGAGCGTCTCGAGTGTCACCGAGGCCGCGGCCCTCGAGGGGAGTCCGGCGAGCAGCAGCGCCGCGACGACAACGGGCCAATGTTCCTTTACGGACTTCGTTGATTCGGTTTTCACGGATCGCCACGCCCCCGACTGGCCCGTACCGCGCCCGGGATCGGATCACCGGCGCTGTCCGTGCCTCTCAACTTCCGGATTTGTCTTTACGATACATCTCGTCTCGTATATAGTTCAAGGCGCACGCGCTCGCGGGCCGTGCCGTAAATCAGTCTGCGCAATCCTCTATGCGCTTGAGCACATCGCTCGCAGATGCATGTCTGCGAGGGTGCAGGGGCCCGCACGCATGCGTTCAATGTACGAGCTGTTCATGTTTTCCGACCGGCGCAGCGCGCCGGCCTTCTGGCTGGGGAGTCTGTTCGTCGTCCTCGGCGTGCTGCTGCATCTGCCCATGTTCATCATGGCACGGGCGATGCACTACCGGCTGGCGGGCATGCCGATGGGAGCCGGCATGCTCTGGGGCATGGCTTTCATCGTTGGAGGCGCCGCGGCCGCCGCCTACGGATTGCAGACCAAGGCGCGGAGCCACGCTGCCATGGTGCACGAGCGTATCGTCGCACCCGAGGATGCCGCGCTCACGGTCTGGCACTGGGCGGCAGGCGGGGCGCTCGCAGTCGCGCTCGTCGTCGATATCCTCAAGGTGAGCACTCTCGGCTTCGTCGTGCCCGGGATGCAGGTCGAATATGGAATCAGCCGGGCGGAGGTGGCGCTCCTGCCTTTCTGCGCCCTCGCCGGCTGTACGCTCGGCTCATTCCTCTGGGGCGTGCTGGCCGACCGCTATGGGCGGCGCGCCACCATCCTGCTCGCCGCCGTGATGTTCATCGGTACCTCGATCTGCGGCGCGATGCCGTCCTTCCGTTGGAATCTCTTCATGTGCTTCCTGATGGGCCTTTCGGCGGGCGGCATGCTGCCGGTGGCCTACGCGCTGCTCGCGGAGATCATGCCGACACGACATCGGGGCTGGAGCCTCATCGTGGTGGGCAGTGCCGGCGCCCTGGGCGGATATCTCGCCGCCTCGGGCTTCTCGGCGCTGCTGCAGCCGGAGTTCGGCTGGCGGATCATGTGGTTTCTGAACCTGCCTTCCGGGTTGATCCTGATTGCGGTGAGCCCGCTCATTCCGGAGTCCGCCCGCTTTCTCGTGCATATCGGGCGACCCGAGGAGGCACGCGCGACACTGACACGCTTCGGCTCGATCGTGGTCAGCGAAACCGAGGACTGGGACGAGGAAGCCGGGCTCGACCATTCACATCTGCCTCCCATCGACCGACGATTCGTCGGCACCACGATTGCGCTCACCATCGCCGCACTCTCCTGGGGCTTCGTCAACTTCGGACTCTTGCTGTGGCTTCCGGGCGAGCTGATCGCGGAAGGCCGCAACATGGGGGGCGCCGCCACGATCATCGCGCGCTCGTCCTTCATCGCGGTCCCCGTGGTGGCGGTTGCCGCGGTGCTTTATTCGCGTTGGAGCACGAAGGGCTCGCTGCTCGTCATGATCGGCATCATCGCGCTCGGACTGCTCGCTGTCGTCTTGCGCCAGAACGGTGTCGCCGCCGCCTCGAATCCGGTCGTCGCACTCACCCTGCTGATCGTCGGCTCGACCGGCGTCATCTCGATACTGCTGCCTTACACCGCCGAGAATTACCCGCTGCGCATCCGCGGCCGGGCTGCGGGATGGGTGGCCGGCTGCAGCAAGGGCGGCGGCCTGATCTGTCAGGGGCTCGGCTCCCTGGCTCTCGTCCCCGCGATCGGCACCTCGGCGATCGCCATCGCTGTTCCCACCGTGCTGAGCCTCGGGCTAATTACCGCCTGCTGCCGCGAGACCCGCGGCCGCGACCTGCGCGAGCTGGAGAGCTCCCGGCCGTTGTCCGCATGACCGTGGAGAAATCAGCCTGGCTCGACCGTGGCGAGGTGACTCGGCCGATGCATGGTAGCCGCCAGAACAAACCACAGCACCGCCAGCACGCAGGCAAAGGTGAACACCCCGACAGCGCCGTCGCGCTGATTCAGCCAGCCGCCGGCCACGCCGCCGACGAAGATGCCGAGGAATTGCGAGCTGGAGTAGATCCCCGTCGCCGTGCCCGTCGAGCCGGAGGGAGCCGTCTTCGTGACGAGCGATGGGAGGCTCGCCTCCATGACGTTGAAGCCGGCGAAGAACAGCGTGATGGCGCCAATCAGAACGTAGACGTCGTGACCGG
>JASHVV010000093.1 GCA_030044385.1 Gammaproteobacteria bacterium | reverse complement strand
CGGCTCGCCGCGGCGCTGGCGGAGCTCAGGCAGGGCGGCCTCGTGCTCGCCTATCACGATCGCTCCGACGGCGGACTGCTCGCCACTCTGTTGGAAATGGCGTTCGCCGACCACTGCGGGCTCGACATTCGCCTGCCGTCCCAGGGCCACGGCGGCTCGCCGGCGGCGCCGCTCTTCGCGGAGGAGCTGGGAGTGGTGCTGCAGACCGCGGCTGCCGACGAGGGGAAGCTGCTCGGGATCCTGGCGCGCCACGGGCTGGCCGACCTCGTCACGCGAGTGGGCGTGCCACTGCAGGAGCTGCGCGTCCGCGTCCACGTCGGCGCCGAGCGGGTGCTCGACGAATCGTGGACGGATCTGCGCAGCGCCTGGTCCGAGACCTCCTGGAGGATGCGCCGGCTGCGCGACGACCCGCAGTGCGCAGACGAGGAGTATGCCGCGCACACCGCGGCGGGCGACCCGGGGCTCGATGTCGCGTTGAGCTTCGATCCGGACGAAGACATCGCGGCGCCGTATGTGTCGAGCGGCGTGGGACCGAAGCTCGCCATCCTTCGGGAACAGGGCGTCAACAGCCACACGGAGACCGCCGCTGCGTTCGGCCAGGCGGGATTCGCGCCCTACGACGTCCACATGACGGATATCGTGTCCGGCCGGCATCGGCTGGCGGAGTTTGCGGGTATCGTCGCCTGCGGCGGATTCTCCTATGGAGACGTGCTCGGCGCCGGGGAGGGTTGGGCGAAGTCGATCCTCTTCAACGCCGCGCTGCGGGAGGAATTCCAGCGTTTCTTCGAGCGGCCGGAAACTTTCGCGCTCGGCGTCTGCAACGGCTGTCAGATGTTTGCGGCGTTGAAGAGCATCATTCCCGGCGCCGCGCACTGGCCGCGCTTCGTGCGCAACCGCAGCGAGCAGTACGAGTCGCGCTTCTCGCTTGTCGAGGTGCTGCGCTCCCCGTCCGTGCTGCTCGCCGGCATGGAGGGCTCGTTCCTACCCGTCGCCGTGGCGCACGGCGAGGGCCATGCGGAGTTCGAATCCCGCGCGGCGGCCGAGGACTGCGTGCGGCGCGGCCTGGTCGGTTTCCGCTACGTCGATCACGACCGCAGCGTCGCCAGCCGCTATCCCTTCAACCCGAGCGGCTCGCCGCTCGGCATTGCGGCGCTGAGCAACCTCGATGGCCGTGTCACCATCACGATGCCGCATCCGGAGCGATCCTTCCGTTACGTGCAGAACTCCTGGCGCCCGCGCGACGTGGGGGAGTACAGCGGCTGGATGCGGCTGTTTCGTAACGCGCGGCGGTTCGTCAACTGACGTCTGATTCGGACGTCAGGAACGACGTCGTTCAATGACCTCAAGTCGCGGCTCTGCGGCCGCGCCAGTCGGCCACGTCCCGCGCCGGGGACCAACGATAGCCAAGATATTTTCTCACCGCCGGATCGGCCGGCGGCTCGACGCCTGCGCCGGCGAGCGCGCAAGGCAGGTCGATCTGCTGCGCCATGAAGGGCCGGCCGATCACGTGGTTCACTGCGCGCCGCAGCCGGTTGGTGCGGTTGACGCCCGCGCGATGAAACAGCATGGCGTCGAGAATCAGAAAGGAGCCGGCGGGCGCCTGAACCTGCCGCTCGAACTTGCGCGCGAACGCGGCGCTCGGGAATTCCGCCACGTGGTGGGTGCCCGGCAAGACGAAGGTGGCGCCGTTGTCGAAGGTGAAATCGTCGATGCAGAGCAGCGCATTGATGGCCAGCGCCTTCGAGCTGGTCCAATGCTGATAGTTGAGGTCGCGATGCCATTTCGCCTGGTAGTTCTCGCGTGCCGGACGGTTGATGATGCCGTTTTGCATGAGCAGCACGAATTCATTGCCCAGTACCCGGGCCGCCAGCTTCATCAGCGGCGGTGCCGTCGCGATCTGGAGGAATTCGGGCGCGTAGGCGAGCATGCAGCGCGCGATGTCGGCATCGTGCATCGCGTGGAGCGCATTTTCTCCGCCGATCTCCTCGACCTGCCGCGCGTAGATGCGGTCGAGCGCAACGCCGAGGCCTCGAATGAATTCGGCCGGCAGTGCGCTGGGAAGTACCGTGCAGCCGTTGACGCGAAGCTCCGCGACCGCCTCATCCGTCGGATCGCCGTCGCTGAGCCGTTCCGTCACACCGTACATTTCGTCAGTGGTTTGCATCGGATTTCATCGCCGTATGGGTGAGGGAGTGATCATGGCGAATCGACGAACGTCTGCCACAGCTCGAGAAAGCGCTCACCTGCGGAGGCATCGCCGCGGACCAGGGCGGGCACCAGGTCGCAGAACGGCACCATGTCCGCATTGCCGCTGAGCCGCCTCGCCATGAGCGCTCCCGTCGTGCGAAAGCATTGGCTGGCCTGCTCCGGCTCGAGCTTGCGCAGACGTTGCGCCGCCAGTCCGAGCGCAATCCACGCCAGATGGGAGGTCTTGAAGTCGCGGCTGGAATTCTGCTGCGAGTTCTGTGCCGGATTCAGGCGGAAGAAGCCGAGCACGTCGTTCAGGAAGCCGATCGGCTTGCGCAGGCTTGCAGACAGGAAAAGGCCTATGTCGCCGAGCCCCTCGAATGAAATGCCGGCGAGGCGCGGCTCCTCGAGCAGGCCGGAGACTTCGTGGTTGAAGACCGCGTGCGACAGCTCGCCGAGCCAGTTGTTGCACGACGGCAGCGTCGTAGGGAACAGGAATTCGGACCCGATCGTCAGCGCGCGTTGCTCGCGACGGGCGATCAGCTCGGGAACGGGGAGCCGGCCGACCGGCAGCCCGGCCTCGATCGACGTCCAGCGCCGGCTGACCGAGCAGTCGACCGCGCCCGTCGCATGCACGGCCAGATGACGCTCGTAAAACTCCGGATAGATGATGTCGTCATCGAGCAGAAAATGCACTAGCGGGGTGCTTCCGCCCCAGACTTGCAACAGGTGGCGGCAATTGGCAAAGGCGCCGACACGGGGGCCCTCGATGACTTCGATGTTCAGGTCCGCCACGGCGGACCGGACCGGCTCGCTTTGCAGCGCGGTGAGAAAAGCGCGGCTGGGGCTGTCGTCGGAGAAGATGATCCGTTCGGGCTTCACTGTCTGGTGACGGAGCGCGGTCAGGAGCTCGTGCAGATACTTCGGCTTGTACGCCGGAATGACGGTGGTGACGCTCACGAGAAGAACGCCCGGATGCGCTCGGCTACGGCGCGGATGTCGGCCGTCGACAGATACGGAGCCATCGGCAGGCTCAAGACTTCCGCTTGGAGCCGTTCCGCGATCGGCAGGGCCGGCCATCGCTCTGCCGAGTATGCCGGCTGGCGATGGCAGGCAAGCGGGTAGTGAATATTCGTGCCGATGCCCGCCTCGCGCAGGTACGTCTGGAGCGCATCCCGGTCGGGTGTTCTGACGACGAAGAGATGCCACACGGGGTCGGCTTCCTCGTGGACATGAGGCAGTTGCAGCGGCAGGCGGGCCAATGCCTCGAGGTAGACGGAAGCAGCGTTCCTGCGGCGTGTGTTCTCGGCGTCAAGGTGCGGCAGCTTGATGCGCAGTATCGCGGATTGCAGCTCGTCCAGCCTGGAATTCAATCCGGTGATCTCATGCCGATACTTGGTGCTCGATCCGTAGTTGCGCAGCTTGCGCAGCGTCCCGGCCAGGGTGTCGTCATCGGTCGTGACCGCGCCACCGTCGCCCAGCGCGCCGAGGTTCTTGCCGGGATAGAAGCTGAAGCCTGCGGCATCGCCCAGCCCGCCGACACGCCGACCGCGGTAGCGCGCTCCATGAGCCTGGGCCGCGTCCTCGATCACTCGCAGCCCGTGCTTGCGTGCCAGCCGGCAAATCGGCTCCATGTCGGCCGGCTGTCCATACAGATGTACGGGCATGACGGCGCGTGTGCGGGGCGTAATTGCCGCCTCGATGCGTCCGGGGTCGAGGTTGCAGGTGCGCTCGTCCGGCTCGACCGGCACCACGCGGGCTCCGGTCTGGCTCACCGCGAGCCAGGTCGCGATGAAGGTGTTCGACGGGACGATCACTTCGTCGCCCTCGCCTATGTCATAGGCGCGCAGGATCAGGTGCAACGCGTCGAGGCCATTTGCAACGCCTATGCAATGGGCGACGCCGCAGTAGTCCGCGAATTCGCGCTCGAAGGCAGCCGTCTGCTCGCCGAGAATGTACCAACCGGATCCGACGACGCGCTCCACGGCATCGAGAATCGCGGCCTCGTGCGGCTCGTTGGCGCGCTTGAGATTCAGGAAGTCGACTTTCATGAGATGGGCTGGTCCGCGCGTGGTGTGTGCGGCCGGCCGGTCAACCCGCCGCGGCCAGCGGGCCGCGGGCCAGCGTCAGGAACTCCTTGTAGTCGCGGATGTAATCCGCCGGGTCATAGGCCTCGGACGCGAGCACCATGCAAACGCCGCCGGAAGAAAAGTTATCCAGCGACCGCCACATCATCGGACAGACGTAGAGGCCGAAATACGAGCGGTTCAGATGGAACCGCCGGTGACGGTCGCCGTCGTCGAGCACGATGTCGAAGCTGCCGGACATGGCGACCACGAACTGATGGAGTTTCCTGTGCGCGTGGGCGCCGCGATCCGAGCCGCCGGGGACGTCATAAAGATAGTAGACGCGGCGAATCTCGAAAGGGATGTGGTTGCCGCCCTCGACGAATGTCAGATTACCGCGCGGGTCGGCGATCTTCGGCAGCTCGATCGTTCGGCAGTCATTCAATGGCATCGTCGTTTCTCCGCAGATCCCACTCGTAGAACTCATGCACCACGCCGCCGGCGCCGAATTCGTTCTTGAAGCGATTCAGGCCCTCGTTCAACGCCCGTCCCTGGCTCTCCGTGCTGATCCCGAAATCGAAATAGCGCTTCCCGCCGAGCCGGCTCTCCTCGATCGCCGACTCGAGCACGAGATCGAGCGCGTTGACTTCATGGCCGCGCTCGCTGGATGCGATGTATTGAGCATGCGCGACCGTATCCGTCAGAAACAGCAGGGTGCCCGCTTCCAGCCTGCCGCCGACGAGCGCGCCGATGAGGCGCAGCCGATCCGGAAAGCGCGTGCCGAGTGTCGTGATTTCCTGCAGCGTGTGCACGGGTTGCGTCTGATGCTTGCGCTGCAGATTCTCCTCGAGCACGTCCCAGAAGGCGCGCATATGCTCGTTCCCGGCCGTGACTTGCGCCCCGGCCCGGAGCGCCTTCGCGTGCGCGCGCCCGCGCCGTTCGCTTGCCGGCAGCCGATGCTGCAGGTCGATGCAGCTCGAGAGGTCGCAGCGATATCGTCGTGCGCCCGCACGGAACAACGCGTAGAGATCCTCCTGAGCCGGAGCGCGCTGATAGATGTGCGGCACCGCCTTGTACTGCAGCCGGGCGAAGCCGGCTGCGCGCCACAGCGACCCCGCGCAGTCGAGGGCCGAGATCATCGCCCCGCCTCGCAGCCGCCCCTGATGCAGCACGCCGCCGTAGGTGATGCCCGGGTGGGATACCACCGCATCATGCTCTACCGGATGGCGGGCCGCTGGAATGACGCCCAGCCAGTCGCCGGCGTCCTCGATGATGATCGACTGGTCGACGAACCTGTTCGCGTGATAAGACAGGAAGCGCCGCGAATGCAGGAAGGTGGCGCCATGGGCGCGGGCGCAGAACTCGTCCCAGCGCGCGGCGTCGTCCGGCAGAAAGAGGCTGGCTTTCATGACGGGTCGATGAGCTGCGCAATGCCGAAACCGGTGCCGCCGAAATCATTGCCGCCATAAAGCAACCAGGTCTTGCCGGCGGCTTCGATATCCACGCCGAACTCCACCGAATCGGCGTCCCAGCCTTCGCTGGATACGTCGAGCCCGATCGCCTCGTCATGCCGCTGCCAGCCCAGGCCGTCGGCGGAGGTGGCGAAGCCCATTCGGTATTGCGCCGGCTCACGGCGGCGAATCGAGTAGATCATGCGGTAACCGTCCGGGCCGCCTCGCACGACAGGGCGGCCGAACCCATGTTCCTCGGCGAGGTTCACCGGCAGGACGATCTGCCCGTGGGACGGCCAATGGATGCCGTCCGGGGATTCGATATGGCGCAGATCATAGACGGGCATGCGCTTGTCCCCGATCTGCTCCCACGAGCCGCCCGCGACATACCACATGCGAAAGCGCCCGGCATCGATGGCGACCCACGGCCCGCAGCGGAAATGCTCCTCGCCGGTGCTGCGCTCGAGTATCGGCGTCGACCGGACGCGCCGGAACGTCTCGCCGTCGTCTTCGCTGATGGCGAGACCGGAAAGGAGGCGATAGCGGATTCTGCGGCAAAGCTCGAATCCGACGTAGTACATGAACAGCCGGCCGTCGGGAACGCGGAGCACCGACGTCTGAAACACGCCGTTGTCGTCGAATGCGCCCGGCTCGCCGATGTCGAGCACGGGCGCCTCGGATTCGCGGATCACCCGGCGCGGGTCGGTTGGGTCGAGGTCCACGTAACCGACGCGGCCGACGTTGTGCTCATCGCGGCACTGGACGTAGACGCGCAGCATGTCTTCGTGAAGCCAGATCGGCGTCGGAGCGGTCGCGTGGGTGCGCGCCCACCAACGCGAGCCCGACGGCTTCCAGACCACGCCGTGCTTGAGCCATTTCATTCAGTGACCCGGAAGAACCGCTGGGTGGACACGCTTTCGGCTGCCGGCTGCCGGGTCTTGAACAGCTCGCCGGCCGCGGTGCTTTTCATGATCGCCGTATTGGGCCCGAGCCAGTTGTCCTCTCCGATCGTGACGTTGTTGGCGATGGTCGCGTTGACCCCGAGGAAGCTGCTGGCGCCGATATCGCAGAATCCGGAAATGACGACGTGCGACGAGATGAAGACGTTGTCGCGGACCACGCTGTGATGGCCGATGTGGTTGCCGCTCCAGACGACGACGTTGTTGCCGATGGTGACGAACGGCTGAACGGTGTTGTCCTCAAACACGAACACATGCTCACCGAAACTGACGTTGCGCCACACGAAGGCGCGCGAACTGATGTAGGACGCGAGGGCGTAGCCCTTTTCCCTCGCCTGCCGCGCGAGCCTGGCGCGCAGTCTGTTGAGCTGGGTATAGGTGGCGGCGACGTAGACCGCGTGATCGGCCGGCGGAAACTGCCGTTCGAGCGATTCGAACTCCACCACCGGCAGGCCGTGCAGCTCCTGCCGCTTGAGGTAAGGCTTTTCGACCGCATGGGCGACGACCTGGTAGGGCGAATCGCCGTCGAAATACTCGCGGGCGATTTCCGCAAAGGCGGTGTCGCCGACGATGACCAGCTTTTTCTTGCTCATCACCTGCTCCATCAAGGCTTGACGATCAGGACATCCTCACGGCGATTCGCCATGGGGAGCCCGCGGGATTGCGGCAACCAGTAGGCATCGCATCCCTGCGCGCGGGCCCGCATGATCACGCCCAGGATCACCGCGTCGTCGATCCGGTTGGTCTCGACCGAGCGGAAATCCACCTGGGGCGCCTCGGTCGTGCCCATGAAGGACTGATGAAACCGGACGCCGGCCGCGCTCGAGAAGAATCGCTTCCGTTTCGATATGTTGGGAATGTCGCCGATCAGCATCTGTCCGCCGTCGGCCAGCAGCTCGAGCGAGTAGTCGAGGAATTTCCAGAATCCCGCCTCGACGAAGATGTAATGGAACACGCTGTAGCAGAGGATGGCGTCGAATTTCCCCTTCCAGCCGGCGAGCGCTGCCTCGCAATCCGGGTAAAAGCCCGGCACCTTGATCACGCCCGCGGCGTCGGGCAGTTGTGCGAGCATTTCGGGCGAGTCGACCAGCACGAGCTCGTGGCCGTGTGCGGCGCTGTGGCCGATCAGCCGCCTGGGCAATCCGGCGCAGCCCGGACCGATGTCGAGAATCGCCTTGGAGCGATCCTGCAGATTGGGCAGCTTGCCGAGGATATCGCCGAAAATGGCGTCCTCGTAGCCCTCCCGATAGGCATCGGGAAAGCCGATTTTCTCGTGCGCGCTGAGCGCGGGGTCGCCGGCCATGCGCCGGAAATCCTCGTAGCCGAGATTATCGAAGGCGCGTGTCATGAGTCGGCCGATGCCGGACCGCAGGAGGCCGCAGATGCCGTGAGTACGCCATCACACATTGCACTAACCATAACGGGCAACCCGGCGGGCCGCGTTGAATTATGTCGCATTTCCCGACGCGAACAGGTGCTCGGGCGGCAGTCCGGCGTGACGCCGGTCATACATCTGCCGGTAGAGAGCCTCGACGTCACGGGTGAAGCGGGCGCTGTCGAACAGGGCGCAGTGGCGGCGATTGGCGGCGAGCTTGCGTTTCACGTCCTCGAGGCGCCGCGGCTCGCGGGCGAAGCCGACGGCGAGGCGCTCGTAGTCGGCCCGATCGGCCGCGATGAGCTCGGGCAGCCCCGCGGCGGTGAGGACGCTGGCGCCCATGCGCGCCGCAAAGGCCCGTCCCGGAACGGTCAGTACCGGGAGGCCCACCCAGAGCGCGTCGGAGGCGGTCGTGCCGGCGTTGTAAGGCAGAGTATCGAGGAACAGATCCGCCGCGCGAAAGCGCGCCAGATATTGCTCCAAGGGCAGCGGGCGGCCGAATACCAACCGCTCGGGCGCGACGCCGCGAGCGGCTGCCTCGCTGCGCAGGTTGCGCTCGGCCGCCGCGAAGCTGCCGAGCAGGAACAGCACGCTGCCGGGGGTGGCGGCGAGGATGCGCATCCAGCTGTCGAAGGTGTCCGGAGTGACCTTGTAGCCGTTGTTGAAGCAGCAGAAGACGAACCCTTCGGCCGGTAGGCCGAGCTCGGCGCGAGTCAGAGCCTCCCCCGGCAGCGGGCGCTTGGAGTCGTTGACCTGGTAGCTCGGCAGATAGGCGATCTTTTCGCTGTAGTATCGCCGGCTTTCCGGCGGCACCAACACCCGATCGGCGATGAGGTAGTCCATGAAGTCGGCCCCCATGGTGCCGAGATACCCCAGATAGCTGACCTGCATGGGAGCGGCCCGCAGGGCGAAGATGCCCGAGCGGCTGTCGCGGGTGTAGCCGCCGAGGTCGATGGCGATGTCGATCCCGCGCTCCCGGGCGAGGGTGGCGATCTCGTGATCGGACAGTCCGTCGACCGGCACGAATCGGTCGAAGGCGGCCTCGATCCGCAGGCGCAGCGGGTCACGCGAGTCCGGTCCGAGAGCGAAGCCCGTCAGCTCGAAGCGGGAGCGGTCGTGGGTCTCGAACAGCTCGGCGGCCAGCAACGCTACCGGGTGAGTGCGGAAATCGGCGGAGAAGTAGCCGAGGCGGATCTTCTCGTGACGCGGGCGACGCGCTAGGGGTGGCAGCGGCACGCATGGGGTGAGCTCCTCGACGTAAAGCTCGGCGGCCTTGCGCTGCAGGACGGGCGAGTCGAGGAGGGAGAGCAGCACGAACGGGGGCACGATCGCTTCGTCGCGCTCCAGGGCAGCCACGATGGCGGCGATGTCGGCATCGAAGTCGCGCCAATCGTTGATCCGCATGCGGGCGTGACGGCACTCGCCCCGCGCGAAAAGGGCATGTGGATCGGCCGCGAGCGCCTGCAGGTAGCTCGCGACAGCTTCCTCCAGCCGGTCGAGCTCCTGCAGCGCGGTAGCGCGGTAGCGGCAGGTGGCCGCATCGCGCCGGCCGAGGCTCAGCGCCTGGTCGAAGCACGCGATCGCCTCGGGGAGGCGTCTCAGGCCGACGAGGGTGACTCCACGGTCGAAGTAGGCCTCGGCGCACTCCGGGTCGATCGCGAGCGCTCGATCGTGGCTCGCCAGCGCCTCGTCGAACCGCCGCAGCGTCCCCAAGCTGACACCGCGCTGGCTGTGCGCCATGGTATGCCGGGGAGACAGCGCCAGCGCGCGCTCGAAAGCTGCGAGAGCTTCCTCGTGGCGCTCGAGCTTGCGCAGCGAGACGCCGCGGTTGAAATGAGTGTCCGCGTGATCCGGCGCCAGGGCCAGGGCGCGCTCGAGGCTCACGAGCGCTTCCTCATAGCGCTCGAGCTTGTGCAGCGCCGCGCCGCGATTGCCAAGCGCCGCGGCGTAATCGGGAGCGAGGGTGAGCGCGCGCTCGACGCTCTCGAGCGCCTCGGCGTAGCGGGCCAGCTGGTGCAGGACTGCGCCGCGGCTGTTCCAGGCCTGTGGGAAGTCGGGCCGCAGGGCGAGCGCCCGCGCGTAGCGCTCGAGCGCCTCGTCACGGCGACGCAGGTCTGCGAGCGTCAGGCCGAGGTTGTAGTGGGCGTCCGCGCTGTCGGGCGCGAGCGCGATCGCCCGCTCATGAGAGGCGAGCGCCTCCGCAAGGCGGCCCAGGTCCCGCAGGACGTTGCCATGGTTGATGTGAGCCGCGGGATCCGCGGGCATGCGCTGCGCGGCGCGGCCGAGCAGCTCTGCGGCATCGCGCGTGCGCTGCGACTGCGCCAGCGCAACGCCGAGCAACATGAGCGTGCGCGGATGATCGGGCTGGCGCGCCAGGATGGTCCGGCACAGCGGCTCCGCCTCGGCCCACCGGCCGCGCGCGCAGAGCGCCTGCGCCAGCCGCAGAGCATCCTCCACTGCCGGGTCGCCGGCTGCGGGCGCCGAGGCTTCCGATGATGCGCCGCTCATGTCAGGGCTCAGGGCGGAGGAGCACTCAAGTGCTCGGGCGGCAGGCCGGCGTGGTGCCGGTCATGCATCCGTACGAATAGCGCCTCGATATCGCGGGTGAACGCGGCGGTGTCGAACAGGGCGCAGCGTCGCCGGTTGTCGCTGAGCCTCTGTCGCAGAGCCGCGAGGCGCTGCGGGTCGGTGGCGAGCCCGATTGCCTGCCGCTCGTAGTCGGCGCGACCGGCGGCGATGAGCTCTGGGAGTCCTGCGGCGGTGAGGATACTGGCGGCCATGCGCGCGGCCATCGCTTGCCCCGGAAGCGTGAGCACCGGCAGCCCCGCCCACAACGCATCCGAGGCGGTGGTGCCGGCGTTGTAGGGCAGCGTGTCGAGGAACAGATCCGCGGCGCGAAAGCGCGCCAGATACTGCTCAACAGGCAGGGAGTGGCCGAACACCAGCCGCTCGGGTGTAACTTGGCGGATCTGCGCCTGGCGGCGCAGGTTGCGCTCGACGGCTGCAGTCCCTCCCAGGAGAAAGAGCACGCTGGCGGGGACCGCGGACAGGATCCGCATCCAGCTATCGAAGGTCTCCGGGGTGATCTTGTAGCTGTTGTTGAAGCAGCAGAAGACGAACGCTTCAGCCGGCAGGCCGAGCGCGGCGCGGGCAAGGGCCGTCCCCGGCAGGGGCCGCCTGGAGTCGTTGACCTGGTAGCTCGGCAGGTAGGCGATCTGCTCGCTGTAGTGTTGGCGGCTCGCCGGCGGCACCAGTACCGGATCGGCGATCAGGTAGTCGATGAACTCGCAGCCCATCGTGCCCAGGTATCCCAGGTAGCTGACCTGGATCGGAGCGGCGCGCAGCGCCAGGATGCCCGGGCGGCAGTCGCGCGTATAGCCGCCGAGATCGATCGCGATGTCGATGTGCAATCGGCGCGCGAGCGCGGCGATGTCCCGATCGGCCATCCTGTCGACCGGCACGAAGCGATCGAACGCGGTCTCGAGACGGGTACGCATCCCGTCGCGCGTGTCGGGTCCGAGGGCGAAGGCGGTCAGCTCGAACCGCGAGCGGTCGTGAGACTCGAACAGGCCGGCGGTGAGCAGGGAAACGGCATGGGTGCGAAAGTCGGCCGAGAAGTAACCGAGGCGAATCTTCCCGTCGCGGCAGCGCCGCGGCGGGAGCGGCAGAGCGGTCTGCGGGCGTACCTTTTCGCGGGCGTAGATCGCGGCGGCCTTGCGCTGCAGGACGGGCGAGTCGAGGAGCGCGAGCAACACGAACGGCGGCACGACCGCCTCGCCACGCTCGATGGCGGCAGTCATGGCCGATGAGTCGCGCTCCAGGTCGCTCCAGTCGCAGATCCGCATGCGCACGTGGCAACACTCGCCGCGCAGAAACGGGCTCTGCGGATCGAGCGTCAATGCCTGCGCGTAGCTCGCGATCGTTTCCTCGAAGCGCTTGAGCGCCCACAGCACATCGCCGCGGCAGCGGTACACGGCGGCGTCGCGCCGCCCCAGCGACAGTGCGCGGTCCACGCTGGCGAGCGCCTCAGGGAAGCGCTGCACGCGTGCCAGAGCCACCGCGCGATTGAAGTACGCGTCCGCGCACTCGGAATCGATGGCAATCGCCCGCTCGAAGCACGCCAGCGCTTCGTCGAAGCGCTCCAGGGTAGTGAGTGTGGCGCCGCGGTTGGCATGTGTCTCGGCACTTTTCGGTGCGATCGCGATCGCCCGATCGAAGCATGCGAGCGCCTCGTCGTAGCGCCGCAGCCGATGCAGCGTCGCACCGCGGTTGCTGTGCGCCCCGGCATGATCGGGATTCACGACGATCGCCCGCTCATAGCTTGCCAGCGCCTCCTCGAGGCGCTGCAGCTCCCGCAGAGCGGTGCCCCGGTTATTCCAGGCCTGGGCGTGTCGGGGCTCGAGCGCGAGAGCCTGGTCGTAGCTCTGGACGGCTTCGTGATACCGGCACAGGTCGTACAGGGTGACGCCCCGGTTGTAGTGAGCCTGCGCGAAGCGGGGCTCCAGAGCCAGGGCCCGCTCGTAACAGTCGAGCGCGTCCTGGTACCGGCCGAGCGTGCGCAGCGCGCTGCCGAGATTGTTGTGCGCCTCGGCGTTGCCCGGTGTGCTCCGGGCGGCACGCTCGAAAAGGTCCACGGCCTGCGGTGCGCGGCCGGTCTGCGCCAGCATGATGCCGAGCAGGGTCAGGGCGCCGGGATGCTCCGGCTGGGCATCGAGGACGCTGCGGCACAGGGGCTCGGCCGCGCTCCATTGGCGCTGCGCATAGAGCGCATGGGCTTGCTGGAGCGGATCAGCGGCTGCCGCAACGGCGCCGACCGCGGCAGAGGGCCTCTGGGCGGTGCGGCGCTGGCCGTTGCTCATGCCGCGACCATAGGCGGCGGCGCCCGCGGCCGCCGCGAATTATGTCGCATTTCCGGGCGATCGGACTATGCCGACTTCTGCTCGACGGCGGGGATCACGAAACTGATGAATGACGAGATGACGTACTTGTCGCCGGACCGGGGGATCTCGCCGCAGTGAGCATGGGTCCAGAACGTGGGAAAGAACAGCGCATCGCCGGCGATCGGCTTGACGCGCAGGTTCTGGCGATGGAAGCACGTTTCTCCGCCTTCCTCGACGGAATTGAGGTAGATGAGCATGGCGATCTGCCGGTGCCAGGTGCCGGGGCCCAGTGCATCGAAGTGCCATTTGAAATGGCCTTCGTTCCTCTTGTAGTGCTGGATCTTGTAGCCGGTCCACCACAGCGGCCACGCCTGCAGCGACGGACACTGCGCGGCCACGTCCGTGACGGCGGTATTGACGGCCAGATTCAACTCATCGAAGGCCGCCGTCCAGTCGCCTCCCTTGATGATTTCCAGATCCGTGCTGACTTTGACCTCGTCCTGCGGCTTCTTCGTGCCCTGGCCGCTGAGGGTATAACCCGGGTGCTTACGCGGATCGCGCTGATAGTTCTCGATGATCGTGTGGCATAGATCCGTCGAAATCAGGTTTTTGACATAAAACAGGGACTCGGCGTTGGGGACGATCTTCATGCTCACGCACCCGGCTGACCAAAGGCTTCCGGCCTCCTTATCGGCCGGGGGGCGCGGAAATTGACATCGCCGGCTCACGAGAGCCGTGCAGGCGCGGATTCAGTCGGCGAATGCGGGCAGAGACTCCGGCGGCAGGCCCGCGAGGTGCCGGTCATACATTCGTACGAACAGCGCCTCGATGTTGCGGGTGAAGGCGGCGGTGTCGAACAGAGCGCAGCGGCTGCGGTTGTCGGCGAGTCTGTGCTGCAGCGCCGCCAGGCGCCGCGGCTCGGTGGCGAGCTCGACCGCCAGGCGCTCGTAGTGCGGGCGGTCGGCGGCGATCA
>JASHVV010000092.1 GCA_030044385.1 Gammaproteobacteria bacterium | reverse complement strand
ATAGCAGAGAGCCGGTGCTCGAGGCCCGCGCGGTCTCGAAGAGCTTCCGCCAGGGGCCCGTGGTCCTCGACGTGCTCCAGGGCGCGGCGCTGGCGGTGGCGGCCGGCGAGCGGGTGGCGATCGTCGGCGCCTCGGGCTCCGGCAAGACGACCCTGCTGCAGATCCTGGGTGGCCTGGACCGGCCGACCAGCGGGCAGGTGATGGTCGACGGGCGCGACATTCACCGCCTGACGGAGAAGGAGCGCGGCGAGCTGCGCAACCGCGCCATCGGATTCGTCTACCAGTTCCATCACCTGCTGCCGGAGTTCTCCGCGCTGGAGAACGTGGCCATGCCGCTCCTCGTACGCCGCGCTCCGGTGCTCGAGGCCCGCAAGGCGGCCCGCGAGCTGCTCGAGCGCGTCGGCCTCGGCCAGCGCCTCGACCATCGGCCGCACCAGCTCTCGGGCGGGGAGCGCCAGCGGGCCGCGGTCGCCCGCGCGCTCGTGACGCAACCGAAAATCATTCTCGCCGACGAGCCCACCGGCAACCTGGACGGCGTGAATGCGGAGTCGGTGTTTGCGCTGATGCTGGAGCTCAACCGCGAGCGGGGCACGAGCCTGATCGTGGTGACGCACGACACCCGCCTGGCGGAGCGGATGGAGCGGGTCTACGAGATCGAGAAGGGGAGGCTGTCGGAGCGTCTCACGCCGCCGTTGCGACGTGGCGAGTCCTATACCGGGACGTGACGTTCCAGCGCCAGATGAGCTCCAGGCAGGCCCAGCCGAGCACGCCGAGAACGAGGGCGCAGGCGACGCAGCCGAGGAGGAACGGCCGCCAGAGGGGGCCCAGCCCGGTCTCCAGCCAGTCCCAGCTCAGATGGAAGGCGAACCGCTCCGGCGGGACCCGCAGCAGCACCGCCCCCACCCGGTAGGCCACGTAGTAGATCGGCACCATGGTGAGGGGGTTGACCAGCAGGGTCGTCCCGTAGATCGCCGGGACGTTGAGCCGCCAGACGATGGCGATCACGACCGCGACCAGGAGGTGCACCGGCAGCGGGATGAAGCAGATGGCAATGCCCACGCCGAAGGCCCCGGTGATGGCGCGGCGGTGGAGCGCCCAAAGACGGGGGTCGAGCAGCCGCTCCCCGAAATGCCGCAGCAGCCAGTGCCCCTGGAGCCGGCTGGGGGAGGGAAGGAGCTTCTTCAGCACGCGACGGGGCATCGGGTTGCGGACTGTACCAGATCGGCGACGGGGAGGCGTCAGACGGGTCGCAGTCCCGCGCGGCGTCCCCTTAAGTCTTATCGGCGGGCGTTAAGTCACCTTGAGCGGGCTAGGCTCTCGGGTATCATGCGCCGTCGCAGTTTTCTTGGGTTCCGTGCCCCGGGGTCGCTGGATGTGGGAAATCGTGCGGGCCGGCGGCCCGCTCATGTGGCCGATCATTCTCTGCTCGATCACCGCGGCGGCGATCGTGCTGGAGCGGATGTGGACGCTGCAGGACCGGCGGGTGATGCCGCGGGAGCTGCCGCAGAAGGTGTGGCAGCTCATCGAGGCCAACCAGGTCAACGATAAGGTCATTGCCGCGCTCGAGCAGAACTCGCCCCTCGGCAGGCTTTTGGCGGCGGGCCTCGCCAACCGCCATCGGCCGCGCGAGGTTCTGATGGAGCGCCTGGAGGATACCGGCCGGCACGTGGTCTACGAGCTGGAGCGGTTCCTCAACACGCTCGGCACGATTGCCGGCATCTCCCCGCTCCTCGGCCTCCTCGGCACGGTCACCGGCATCATTCGCGCGTTCAACGCCATCCAGGCGGGAGGCATGGGCGATCCGCGCGTGCTCTCCGGCGGCATCGCCGAGGCGCTGGTGGCCACCGCGGCCGGCCTCTGCGTCGCGATTCCCTCGCTCTTCGCCTACCGCTATCTGCGCGGCAAGGTGGAGCGCATCGTGATGGAGATGGAAAAGCAGGCCATCCGCATGGCCGATGTGGTCGAGGCCGCCAGCGCGCGCGCCGGCCGATCGGCCGCCGCCTGACTCTCTACCTGACATGAACCTCAAGCCGCGACGCCACGAGGAGCCGGAGATCAACATCGTCTCCCTCATCGACGTCGTGCTGCTGCTCGTGGTGTTCTTCATGCTGTCGAGCCGGTTCACCGACGAGGGGCGGCTGCACGTCGAGCTGCCGCGGGCGAGCGCGGTGCCGCCGGCGGCGCAGCAGAGCGAGCCGCTCGTGGTCTCCGTGACCGAGGCCGGAAGCTATCTCGTCAACGGCCGGGAGCTCATCAACTCCAGCCCCGACACGCTGCGCGCGGCGCTCCTCCAGCAGGCCGGCGCCGATCGCGACATGACCGTGACGATCCGCGCCGACGGGCGCGCCACCCAACAGTCGGTGGTCACGGCGATGGACGTGCTCGGACAGCTCGGCTTCGTCCGCCTCAACATCGCGACGGTCAGGGACGAGCGGGCGGGCGCCCCTTGAACGACGTCGCGAGCGGCGAGGTAAGGACACCGAGCGTCGGGCCGCGCGAGCCGGTGAGCGTCTCGGTCACCTATCGGCGGCTGCTCGGGTATTTGAAGCCGCACAAGAGCGTCTTCGCCCTCGGCATCCTGGGGGGCACCGTCTATTCCATCTCCTCGCTCGGCTTCGCCTGGCTCGCCAAGCGCCTCGGCGACTGGATCTCCCATCCCGATCCGCGGATGATCTTCCTCATCCCGCTGGCGCTCATCGTCATCTTCATCGGCCGCGGCGTCGGCTCCTTCACGCAGACCTATTGCACGGGCTACGTGGGCCGCAGGATCGTCAAGCGGCTGCGCGCCGAGGTCTTTCGCAGCGTGCTCGACCTGCCGGCCGCCTTTTTCGACCGCAACTCCTCGGGCGCGCTGCTCTCGAAGCTCACCTACAACAGCGAGCAGGTCGGCCAGGCCGCCACCACCTCGATCGTCATCGTGGTGCGCGCGGCGCTCAGCGTCATGGGCCTGATCTTCTATCTTTTCTGGCTCAACTGGCGGCTGGCGCTGATCTCGCTCGCGACCGGGCCGCTCGCGGGCTGGCTGGTCTCGGTGGTCAACCGGAAGTTCCGCCGCTACGGCCGGCGCATCCAGGACTCGATGGGCGACGTCACGCGCATCGCCAAGGAGACCTTCGAGGCGCCGCGCCTGGTCAAGATCTACGAGGCGCAGCCGCACCTGCGGGCGCAGTTCGAGAGCGTCGACGAGCACAACCGCCGCTCCTACATGCGCCTGATCCTCACGCGCGGGCTGGCGAACCCGACCGTGCAGCTCGTCACCGCCCTCGGCGGCGCCCTGGTCCTCGGCCTCGCCATCCGCGAGCGGGTCGACGGCCTGATGACGACGGGAGACCTGCTGGGCTTCTTCGCCGCGCTCACCCAGATCGCGCAGCCGCTGCGCGAGCTCGTGAGCGTCGCCGACCCGATGCAGCAGGGCGTTGCCGCGGCCGAGAGCCTCTTCGATGTGATCGACGAGCCCGGCGAGGGCCGCGGCGGCGGCTACGTCGCGACCCGCTCGCGGGGCGACGTGTCGTTCCGCGACGTGACGTTCTCCTATCCTCAGGGGACGGGACCCGCGTTGCGCGAGGTGTCGCTCGAGGTGCCCGCGGGCACCAGCCTCGCCATCGTGGGGCGCTCCGGCAGCGGCAAGTCGACGCTGGTGAGCCTGCTGCCGCGGTTCTATGACGTTGCGGGCGGCGCGATCCTGATCGATGGGCGTGACATCCGCGAGTACGAGCTCGAGAGCCTGCGCCGGCAGATCGCCGTGGTCAGCCAGGACGTCACGCTGTTCGACGACACCATCCGCAACAACATCGCCTTCGGCCGCCAGGTGTCGGAAAGCGACCTGCTGCAGGCGGCGGAGGCGGCGCACGTGGTGGAGTTCGCCTCGGCGCTCGCGGCCGGGCTCGACACGATGGTGGGCGACCGCGGCGTGATGCTCTCGGGAGGCCAGCGGCAGCGCATCTCCATCGCGCGCGCGCTGCTCAAGAACGCGCCGATCCTGATTCTCGACGAGGCCACCTCGGCGCTCGACACCGAGTCCGAGCGCCACATCCAGGCGGCGCTGGCGCAGCTCGTGCGCAACCGCACGACCTTCGTCATCGCGCACCGGCTGTCCACCGTGGAGCAGGCGGACCGGATCGTGGTGCTGGATGCGGGCGCGCTGGTCGAGAGTGGCACCCATGCGGAGCTGCTGGCGCGCGACGGGCGGTACGCGCAGCTCTACCGGCTGCAGTTCGCGGACTGAGCCGGTATCGCGGCTCATCAGCTCGAGCGATCGGCCGCGGCGTTGGCGAGTTGCTCGATGCCCGCGCACCGAGTCAGGAGGGCGTCGAAGGGCTCCGCATCATCGAGCAGCAAGCCATCGGTGACCATCCGCTCATAGTCGCCGGCCAGCGCCGCCAACGCATGTCCTCCGGGCACCAGGCACAGCCGTCCGTTGACCGAGCCAACATAGTCGATCCATCCACCCGCGGAGTCCTTCTCGGGGAAGAATGCGCTCTTATGCCGTGCGACCCGTTGAGCGAGGTCGCGATCGGCAACAGCGCGGGCTGCGACACCGGCATCAAGAAGCCGACACAGGTCGTGCCAATGACGCGAGAACCGCTCGCCGCCGCGGAAGCGACCCTGAGCGCAATAGACGTGCATCGCGGTGGCTTTTTCCCAGAACGTTCTCTCCGCCCGCATCACCCTGGGAGTGGCTCGGGGGAATTCCAGCTCGGGCAGCGCGCCGCTCGCATCGCATAGGATTTCACGCAGCTCGGTCGGCTCACCCGTTGCGCGCGCTCCGAACTCGAGCAGCACGGCGGGCCGAAGATAGGCGCCGTGAGCCGTGACTGCCTCGTATTCGATGGTAAGCCTGTCCGCCTCTTGTATGATTCGTGCGTGCAGGTTCTCCGCGTGCAGACGCCGCTCCAGCGAAGGCGTGACGGCTTTCGTGATCCACGAGGGCAGCCGCGCGCGGATCTCGTCGGTCCACTTCTTTTGCTGACTGCGAGTGGGCGGGATCGGGTCGTCTGCGTCTCCAGCGAGATCCGGCGTCAGCGCACGGATGTCATAAGTCAGATCCACATCCTCTGAGAAGCGGCGGATGATTCCATAGGCCTTCGACAGTGAGGTACCGCCCTTGAACGCCAGTTGCCCGGCGAATGACGTCTGGAATAGCGTCTGAATCGTCCAAACGACCCAAACGTCCTTCTCGAATAGGTGCACGGGCCTGTGTAGCCGCGCTGCTGCGACCGCAAGAGCCTCGCGGCGGTCTGCGACGGATAATGAGGTGAACCGCTCAAGCACACGGTGTCAATGCGCTGACTTCGCGCGCCATCCAGGTTGGGAGGCGGCTGCGCGCGGCGAGGAGCTCCCGGACATCGTTCGGGGAGAGCTTTGCCTTGAGAGCGGTGACGACCTCACGGGCACTCTCGGGACCTGCCCATGAAAGAGCACGGACCGCCGCTCCCGCTACACGGTGCGCCATGGCGAGCTGCCACGCAGGAG
>JASHVV010000009.1 GCA_030044385.1 Gammaproteobacteria bacterium | reverse complement strand
CCTTCTGCCCTGCAGCAGATCCGCGCCCGCGGCGAGCTGCGGGTCGTGACGCTGAATCTCCCGACCTGCTACTACCTGGGCGCCCAGGGCCCCGAGGGCCTGGAATACGATCTGGCCAACCGGTTCGCACAGGAGCTCGGGGTGCGACTCGAGATCTATGCCGTACCGAGCGAGGCCGCCATTCAGCAGGAGCTGGCCTCGGGCCACGCCGATATCGCAGCGGCGCAGATCACCGCCACCCATGCCTGGTCGAAGGTCGGGGAGCCGGCGGCCCCCTACGCCGACGTCCCGCAGCTCGTGGTCTACCGCCGGGGCGAGGCGCCGCCGCGCGACACCCTGCAGCTCGAGACCGCCAAGCTCGCCGTGAGAGCCGGCAGCCCGCAGGAGCACCTGCTCGCCAGACTGAAGACGATGTTCGCTCCGCACCTCAGCTGGGTAGAGACCGCGCCCAGCACCGCCGATCCCCTCGAGGACGTCGATTCCGGGCAGGCGCGCTACGCGATCGTCGATGCCCGCACATACTCCTACGCTCAGCATCTGTATCCGGACATCAAGGTGGGCTTCACCCTGCCGCAGAAGCGCCCGGTGCAGTGGATCGTGCGCCCGGGGGGCGCCGACCTCGTCCAGGCCGTCAACCGCTTCTTCGTGACCCTGACGGGCTCCGGCGATCTCGCGCGCCTCATGCAGAAGGATTCCGGGGACACCAGCTATTTCCAGTACCAGGAACTGCGCCTCTTCCAGGTCTCGCTCATCCAGCGGTTGCCGCTTTACCGCGCCTGGTTCCAGCAGGCTGCCGCCGAGTACGGCCTCGATTGGCGGCTGCTGGCCGCGATCGGTTTCCAGGAGTCGCATTGGGATCCGCAGGCGAGCTCGGCGAACGGCGCCATGGGCGTCATGATGCTGACCGCCCAGACCGCGCAGGCGATGGGCATCAAGGACCGGGAGAACGCCAAGGACAGCATCTTCGCCGGCGCGCGCTACCTCGCCGAGGTGCGCAGCATGGTTCCAACACACATCCCGGAGCCCGACCGCACGTGGTTCACTCTTGCGGCCTACAACGTGGGCTTCGGACACATGGAGGACGCGCGCATCATCGCCCAGAAGCTTGGCTTGAATCCGGACTCCTGGGCGGATGTCAGCAAGGAGCTGCCGAAGCTCGCCGAGCCGCGTTGGTACATGTGGGCCAAGTGCGGCTACGCGCAGGGATGGCAGCCGGTCGATTACGTCGCGCACGTACGCCAGTTCATGCAACTCCTCGAGTGGCAGCCTGACGAGGACACGCCGCACATGACCGTCGCCGACGCCGAGCCGTCGTGGAGCAGCAGCGGCAACGGCGGCTGACGATCAGCCGCGACGCTCGGCGAAGAAGTCCCGGAGGAGGCTTCCGCACTCCTCCATCAGCACGCCGCCAAACACGTCGACGCGGTGATTGAGGCCCGGCAACGCGAAGATATCGGTCACGCTGCCTGCGGCTCCCGCGCGCGGATCCCACGCTCCGAAGACCAGCCTGCGCACGCGCGCATGGACCATCGCCATTGCGCACATCGGACACGGCTCCAACGTGACGTACAACGTAGTGTCAGTGAGCCTGTAGCTGGCGAGCGCTGCCCCGGCCGTGCGCAGAGCCTCGATTTCCGCGTGCGCGGTCGGATCATTGGAGGCGATCGGATGGTTGGCGCCGCTCGCGATCACGCGATCGCCGCTGACCAGCACGGCGCCTACCGGGACCTCCCCGGCTGCCTGTGCGCGCTGGGCATGCTCCAGCGCAAGCCGCATGAAATCGATGTCGCCGGGCACGCAGTATCCCCGTCAGGAATCGCGCGAGCCCGTCACGCGCGCCCGCAGGCGGCCGCTGGCCAGGCGCGCCTCGATCTCCTCACCGGGAGGTACCGAGCCGGCATCGGTCACCAGCGTACCATCGGGGCGGGTCACGATCGCGAAGCCGCGTGCCAGGGTGGCGAGCGGGCTCGCGGTCTGCAGCGTCCTGTGCGCCAGGTCGACCCGGTGCTCACGGCGCGACAGATACTCGCTCACGGCACGGCGGAGCCGTGAATCCAACCCTTCGTACCGCCGGCGGTACTCGCGGGCGAGACGCTCGGGTGAGCGCTGAAGGAGGGTCGTGTAGGCGTCATTCAGGCGGTGTCGACGCGTATGCAGTACCGCGTACGCTGCCCCCGCCAGGCGCTGCTCCAGATCATCGAGGCGTTGCGCCTGGTGGGCGAGGCGCATTCCCGGATGCGCCTGCTGCAGACGCATGTTGACATTTGCAAACCGAGTCGACACGGCGCGCAGCTCGTGACGCATGCATGCGCTGATGCGAGCCTCCATTCGTGACAGAGCCTCGAGGCAGGCGAGGCGATCCGGCGCGACGAGCTCTGCGGCTCCGGACGGTGTCGGCGCACGCGCATCGGCCGCGAAGTCGGCGATGGTGAAATCGATTTCGTGGCCGATCCCGCTGACCACCGGAATGGCGCAGGCGCGAATGGCGCGCGCCACCCGCTCGTCATTGAAAGCCCAGAGATCCTCGAGCGAGCCGCCACCGCGCGCCAGAATCAGCACGTCACAGTCCACGCGCGCGGACGCCAGTTGCAGCGCCTGCACGATTGCCGGCACCGCTGCCGCCCCTTGCACCGCTGTCGGATACAGGAGCACCCCGGCGGGCGGAAAGCGCCGGGCCAGAATGTTGAGGACATCCCGCACGGCCGCTCCGGTCGGCGACGTGACCACCGCGATCCGCCGCGGAAAGCGTGGCAGGCTGCGCTTGCGCTCGCTCGCAAACAGGCCTTCCGCGGCGAGCTTCGCCTTCAGCCGCTCGAACTCACGCTGCAGCGCGCCGACGCCGGCCTCCTCCAGGTGGTCGACGATCAGCTGGTATTCGCCGCGAGGCTCGTAGAGGCTCACGCGTCCGCGCGCGATCACCTGCTGGCCGGCCTTGGGAGTGAACCCCAGCACCGCGTTCTTCAGCCTGAACATCGCGCAACGCACCTGGGCATCGCGGTCCTTGAGCGAGAAATACCAGTGTCCCGAGGACGGCTGGGAGAAGTTCGACAGCTCCCCCTCGACCCAGACGACCCCCAGGCCCCGCTCGAGCAGGACCCGGACCTCTTTATTCAGGCGCGTGACCGTGTAGACGCTGCGGCCGGGAGCGGCGTCGGGCTCGGTACCGGGAGGGAGGCTGGCGGCCATGGCCGGCCACCTTAGCATGAGGTTTACCGCGGCGCCCCGCGTGCGTAGAATTAGCTATGCGAATCCTCGAAGAAGCACTCACCTTCGACGACGTCCTCCTCGTCCCGTCCTACTCGGAGATCCTTCCCCGAGAGGTGGACCTCGCGACGCGCGTCACCCGCCGCATCCGGCTCAACCTCCCGTTGCTCTCGGCCGCCATGGACACGGTCACCGAGGCCCGGCTCGCCATCACCATCGCCCAGGAAGGCGGGATCGGCATCGTTCACAAGAGCATGACCGTCGAGGCGCAGGCGCGCGAGGTCGGCCGTGTGAAGAAGTTCGAGAGTGGCATCATCAAGGACCCGATCACCGTCTCTCCCAATACGACCATCCGCGAGGTGCTCGACCTCACGCGCTCCCGCGGCATCTCCGGCGTGCCGGTGGTCGTCGGCAGAAAGGCGGTCGGCATCGTCACCCATCGCGACCTGCGCTTCGAGCAGAAGCTCGATGCGCCCGTCTCGTCGGTCATGACGCCTCAGGACCGTCTGATCACCGTACGCGAGACCGCGCCGAAGGAAGAGGTGCTGGCGCTGTTACACAAGCACCGCATCGAGAAGGTGCTGGTCGTCAACGCCGATCATGAGCTGACCGGCATGATCACCGTGAAGGACTTCCAGAAGGCGACGGAGTTCCCCCGCGCCTGCAAGGATGACACCGGCAGGCTGCGCGTGGGCGCGGCCGTCGGCACCACTCCCGACACCATGGACCGCGTCGCGGCGCTGCGCGAGGCGGGAGTCGACCTGATCGTCGTCGACACGGCTCACGGCCATTCGCGCGGCGTCATCGCCACCGTCGAGCGCATCAAGTCCCAATGGGACGACAGCCAAGTGATCGCGGGCAACATCGCCACCAGCGAAGCCGCGCTCGCCCTCGTGGCCGCCGGCGCCGACGGGGTCAAGGTCGGTATCGGACCGGGCTCGATCTGCACGACGCGCATCGTGGCTGGAGTCGGCGTCCCGCAGATCTCCGCCGTCTCCAACGTGGCGGCGGCACTGGGCAACACTGACGTGCCTGTCATATCCGACGGCGGTATCCGCTTCTCCGGTGACATCGCCAAGGCGATCGCCGCAGGTGCGCATGCCGTCATGATCGGCAGCCTCTTTGCCGGAACGGAGGAATCCCCCGGGGAGGTAGAGCTCTACCAGGGCGCCTCCTACAAGTCCTATCGCGGCATGGGATCGCTCGGCGCCATGGCGGAGCGCCACGGCTCCGCTGACCGCTACTTCCAGGACGCCTCGACGGAGCTCGAGAAACTCGTTCCGGAGGGAGTCGAAGGCCGCGTCCCCTACAAGGGCAGTGTGGTCAACATCCTGCAGCAGCTCGCCGGTGGCCTGCGGGCCGCAATGGGTTACACGGGGAGCCGCAACATCACGGATCTGCGCACGCGTCCGACGTTCGTGCGCGTCACCAACGCCGGCGTCCGGGAGAGCCACGTGCACGACGTCGCGATAACCAAAGAGGCGCCCAACTACAGGGTGTCTTGATGGACGGAGACATCCACGCCCACCGTGTCCTGATTCTCGACTTCGGAGCGCAGTACACCCAGCTCATCGCCCGTCGCGTGCGGGAGCTCGGCGTCTACTGCGAGATCCACCCCTGGGACATCACCGACGCGGAAGTCCGCGCGTTCCAGCCGCGCGGCGTAATCCTCTCCGGCGGCCCGGAGTCGGTCACGGACACCCATCCGCCGAAATCGCCCGCGGCGGTATTCAGCCTCGGCATCCCGGTGCTCGGCATCTGCTACGGCATGCAGACCATGGCGCAGCAGCTCGGCGGGCGCGTCGTGGCGTCGACGGAGCGGGAGTTCGGCTACGCCGAAGTGACGGTAACCGGCGCCAGCCGGCTGCTCGATCAGCTGGAGGACCGCCGCGATGCCGGCGGCCGGTGCGCCCTCGATGTGTGGATGAGCCACGGCGACCGGGTAGAGACTCTGCCCGAGGGCTTCACGGTCACGGCCTCGACCGCTTCGATTCCGTTCGCCGCGATGGCCGACGAGCGCCGGCGGTTCTACGGCGTGCAGTTCCATCCCGAGGTCACCCATACCACCCAGGGCGCACGCCTCCTCGAGCGCTTCGTGCGCGAGATCTGCGGCTGCGATGCGCTCTGGAGCACCGGCAACATCATCGAGGATGCCATCGAGCGGGTCCGCGCCCAGGTTGGCGGCGGCAAGGTGCTGTTGGGCCTCTCCGGCGGTGTCGATTCCTCCGTGGTCGCCGCGCTGCTGCACCGGGCGATCGGCGACCAGCTCGTCTGCGTGTTCGTCGATCATGGACTGCTGCGCCTGGCCGAGGGCAATCAGGTCATGGCCACTTTCGCCGAGCATCTCGGGGTGCGAGTCATCCGGGTCGATGCGGAAGCGCGATTCCTGGCGGCGCTCGCAGGTGTGACGGAGCCCGAGGCCAAGCGCAAGATCATAGGCCGGACCTTCGTCGAAGTATTCGATGAGGAGGCGCAGACGCTCTCCGGTGTCCGCTTCCTCGCCCAGGGGACGATCTATCCCGACGTCATCGAGTCCGCGGGCGCACGCACCGGCAAGGCGCACGTCATCAAGTCGCATCACAACGTCGGCGGCCTGCCCGAGAAGATGCACCTGAAGCTGGTGGAGCCCCTGCGCGAGCTCTTCAAGGACGAGGTCCGCCGGCTCGGCGTGGAGCTGGGACTGCCGCGGGAGATGGTCTATCGCCATCCCTTTCCCGGCCCGGGCCTCGGCGTGCGGATCCTGGGCGAGGTCCGCAAGGAGTACGCCGACCTGCTGCGCCGCGCCGACGCGATCTTCATCGACGAGCTGCGCAGGCACGATCTCTACGACCGCACCAGCCAGGCATTCGCCGTTTTCCTGCCCGTCCGCTCCGTCGGCGTCATGGGCGACGGCCGTCGTTATGACTATGTCGTCGCCCTCCGAGCGGTCGAGACCATCGACTTCATGACTGCGCATTGGGCGCGCCTGCCCTACGAGTTCCTGGACCACGTCTCCCGCCGCATCGTCAACGAGGTCGCCGGCATCTCCCGCGTCGTCTACGACATCTCCGGCAAGCCTCCCGCCACGATCGAGTGGGAATGATTCGCCAGGGTACCTCGACACGGGCCCTGCGAGAGACCACGTGATCAGCGGCGGCTCGGCATCTCGCTACTCTCGCGATAAGCGCTCGCTCGCCCCAACTCGATCGGGCGAATCTCATAGGACAAGCCGCACGCGACGCAAGGATTCTCGGCCGCGATGGTGGCGGCTTCCTGGAGGCTGCTCGCGACGATGAACCAGTAGCCGCCGATGATTTCCTTCGTTTCCGCGAATGGCCCGTCCGTAACTCCGACGCGGTTGACGAGCTTGGCCGCAGCGGCGAGTCTCCGTCCCCGCTTGAACTTACCCTCGGAAACCAGGCGCTCATACCAGGCATAGAAGTCGTCGATGGCGGACTGGATCTGCTCCGCGGACTTGTCGGCATCCCATTGGCCGCGCGAGAGCAGCAGGTACTCATTGGAAGCCGTAGCCATCGTCTGTCTCTCCTCAGTTTGTCGGTCGGGCGAGCCCGTCCTGGTTAAGACGAACGGGCGCCGGGGAAATCGACAGCCGATCGGCCTTTACGGTGCGGTCCCCGCACAGGCGCTTGATTTTACTCGGGATTGCGCGCCGCTGAGTTCGCCTCGGCGGGCGCTCGATTGCCCAAGGAACGGCGCGCACCGATGTGGATGGGGAGGACCTGTTCGTCCTGATGTCGGCGCTCGGGTGGCCGGGTCAGGCCGCCGGCGAGGAGCGCAGCGCGGCGACCTCGTGGAGATCGTCGTCGGCGGCTGCGGACTGCACTTCCTCCTGCCGCGCCACGGGATTGAAGCCGCCCGACTGCTTGCGCCAGAGCTCCGCGTAGAGTCCGCCCTGGAGCAGCAGCTCCGCGTGCGAGCCGTCCGCGACGATCCTGCCGCGGTCGAGGACGATCAGCCGGTCCATGTCCATCACCGTGCTCAGCCGATGAGCGATCGCGATCACCGTCTTCCCCTCCATCGCCTCCTTCATCGCCTGCTGGATCATCTGCTCGCTGTGGCTGTCGAGAGCGCTCGTCGCCTCGTCGAGGAGCAGGATCGGCGCATCGCGCAGGATGGCCCGTGCAATCGCGATCCGCTGCCGCTGCCCGCCGGAGATCTTGATGCCGCGCTCGCCGACCAGGGTGTCATAACCCTGCTCCAGCTCGACGATGAACTCGTGGGCATGCGCGCGCTTTGCGGCCGCGACGACCTCCTCGTTCGTGGCGTCCGGCCGTCCGTAACGGATGTTCTCCAGCAGACTGCGATGGAACAGATTCGTGTCCTGCGGGATGAGCGCGATCTCGCCGCGCAGACTCTCCTGCGTGACCTCGCGGGTGTCCTGTCCGTCGATCCGGATGGCGCCTGCGGTCACATCGTGCATGCGCATCAAAAGGCCCATCAGCGTGGTCTTGCCGGCGCCGCTGGGACCCACCAGCCCGACACGCTGGCCCGGCTGGATATACAGCTCGAAGTCCTGGACGATGTTGCGCGCGCCGCGCCCCTTGCCGCGCGGCTCGTAGGCGAAGGCGATGCGGTCGAAATGGATCGCACCGCGGGTAACGGCCAGCGGTATCGCGCCGGGCCGATCCTGAATGGTGGCGGGCACGATGAGCGTCTCCAGGCTCTCCCGCGCGGAGCCCAGCTGATCGTAGAAGTCCGGAATGCGCTGCCCCAGGTTGTAGGCCGTCTGCAGCAGAGAGCCGGTGAGCGCCGTCACCATGACGAAGTCGCCGGCGGTCATGCGGCCGTGCACCCACCCGTAGAGCGCGCCGCCGACGAAGCCGATCCACATGAGGATATCCATGACGTACTGCGAGCATCGCAGCCGCACCACCGAGCGGTAGAGCGCCATGCGCCGCTCCCGCTCCTCGCCCGTGTATCGTGTCAGCTCGTGATCCTCGAGCGTCTGGTTGGCGAAGCTGAACACGTTGCGGACGTTGGTGATGACATCCACGATCCGGCCGGTCACGCCCGCGCGTGTCTCGTTGCTCGCCGCCGCCCGCCTGGCGCATTCCCGGCCGAGGAGGAGACTGCCGGAAAAGTAGATGACGATGCCGGCAGCCGCCGCCGCGCAGAACGCCGGGCTTGCGATATAGAAGTACGCCGCGACGAAGACGAAGAACATCGCGCCCGGGATGAAGTCGAACACCGTCATGTCGAACAGCATCAGCACCTGGTCGGGCAGCATGACGGCGCGATGCGCGATCTTTCCGGAGAGCGTGCTCTCGAAGTAGGCGGGCGACAGGCGCTGGGCGTAGGCGAACACTTCCTCCTTGATGCGGATCAGCATGGGCGAGCGTGTATGGTAGGAGCAGAGCCACATGGAGGCATCGCAGAGGAAGCGCGCGGCCACGAGCGCGGCAAAGAGCGTGAACGGCGCCGCCAGCGTCCGGCCCGCCTGATGCACCGGGCCGTGCAGCCCGAGCACCGCGTCGGTCAATTGCTTGGTCGCGAAAGCGATGGAGGCGAATATCGCCCGGCCCAGCACTGGAAACAAGAGCAAGCCGAGGCAGCCCCAGGGAAACTGCCGCGCGAAGTGCAGGAAGAATCGGTTGAGGCGGTTGGGCAGGGCGGGTGCGTTCATGCGGGGAGCGTCAGGGCGACGATTTCGGCGCTGCGGCCAGCCTATTCGCTCCCGGTGCCAGAGGGCAAGTCCGGTCCCTTGGATTGTGGCGAGCTTCTCGTTGCGGATCAGCGCCCCGCCGCCTCGTCCCGCTGCTCCCGCAGAAACGGCCGATCGATCTGCGCCGCGTAGTATTCGATGTCCCGCTGCGTGACTCCGCACCCGGCAAAGTGCTCTTTCCACCCGCTGACGGCCGTGGCTACCGCACGGACTTCGCCCGCGGCCTCGCCCCGCTCGAGTCCAAAAAGAGCCGACAGGGACAGAGCATTGGCGAGCGTGGAGTCGGCCGCCTGCTCGCCGACACGCATCTGTTGGAATCCCAGGGCCTGCCCCGAGGGCAGCACATCGAACGCGGGGGCCAGCTCGTATTGGCGCCGATCGCTCATGATGAGCGCGTGGTTCTTCTCGTGATCGTCCGTGTTGTCGATGAGGATGTTGAAGACCATGCGGCGAAAGAGCTCACGCATGTCGCGCGCATACGCCTTCCCCTGCACGACACCCTTGCGCCGCAGCAGCTGCGCCAGCTCCGGATAGCCGAACGGCTCGCCGGCGGCGCGCAGCGCCACCGCTGCCGAGAGACAATGGCGCCTGGCCGTGCCCGCGCGATCGAA
>JASHVV010000091.1 GCA_030044385.1 Gammaproteobacteria bacterium | reverse complement strand
CGCATCGCCACGTCGAACGTCGCCCCGCCCCAGCACTCCAGCGAGAAGAGCTGGGGCAGCAGGCCGGCGTAGTACGGCGCGATGGCGGCCATGTCGATGGTGCGCATGCGCGTGGCGAGCAGCGACTGATGCGCGTCGCGCAAGGTCGTGTCCGTCAGGAGCACGCGCTCCTGCGCCAGCATCCATTGGGCGAAGCGCTCCGGCCCGAGCTCCTCGAGCTTCTGCCGCGTGCCGGGCAGCGGATCGGCAAGCGGCGCCTGCGGCAGCTTCGGCGTCTCCAGTCGCACCGGCCGCGGGCGCCCGCGGGTCTCCGGATTGCCGTTGACGATGGTCTCGGCGATGTAGGTCAGGATGCGGGTCGCCCGGTCGCGCTTCGGCGGCCAGCGGAAGAGCTCCGGCGTCTCGTCGATGAAGCGGGTGGTGTACTCGCCGTGCGCGAACCGCGGGTGCGTGATGACCTGGTCGAGGAAGCGCAGGTTGGTGACGACGCCGCGGATGCGGAATTCCCAGAGCGCCCGGTGCATGCGGGCGATGGTCTCTTCAGCCGTCGGCGCCCAGGCGGTGACCTTCACCAGGAGCGAGTCGTAGGAGCGGGTGATGATCGCCCCCGTATACGCCGTACCGGCGTCCAGGCGGACACCGAAGCCCGCCGGGCTGCGATAGGCGGTGATCTTGCCGTAGTCCGGGATGAAGTTGTTTTCCGGGTCCTCGGTGGTCACGCGGCACTGCAGCGCGTGCGCCCCGATCCGGATCTGCTCCTGCGGCGGCACGCCGCTCTCCGCGGTGCCGAGGCGCGCGCCGCCGGCGATGCGGATCTGCGCCTTGACGATGTCGATGCCGGTGGCGCACTCCGTGACCGTGTGCTCGACCTGAACCCGCGGGTTCACCTCGATGAAGTAGAACTTCCCGGAGTCCGCGTCCTGCAGGAACTCCACCGTGCCGGCGTTGAGGTAATTCGCCGAGCGGCCGATGGCGAGCGCCGCCTCGCACAGCTCCGCCCGCTGGGCCTCGCTGAGAAACACCGCCGGCGCGCGCTCCACGACCTTCTGGTTGCGGCGCTGCACCGTGCAATCGCGCTCATAAAGATGCACGAGCCCGCCATGGGCGTCGCCCAGGATCTGCACCTCGACGTGCCGCGCGCGGCGCACGAGCTTCTCCAGGTAGACCTCGTCGTTGCCGAACGCCGCCTTCGCCTCCCGGCGCGCGACCGGCAGCAGCTCCGCGAGCTGCCCATCGCTCTCCACCACGCGCATGCCCCGGCCGCCGCCGCCCCAGCTCGCCTTCAGCATCACCGGGTAGCCGATCTCGTGCGCGAGGCGGCAGCATTCTTCCAGACTCGCGGGCAGCGGCGGGGTCGCCGGCATCACCGGCACCCCGGCGGCGGTCGCGAGATTGCGCGCCGCCACCTTGTTGCCCAGGGTACGCATGGTGTCGGGCCTCGGGCCGACGAAGACGATCCCGGCCGCCGCGCAGGCCTGCGCGAATTCCGGATTCTCGGACAGGAAGCCGTATCCCGGATGCACGGCATCCACCCGCGCCTCGTGCGCGACGCGCAGGATGTCCTCGATATCGAGGTAGGCCTCGACCGGCCCCTTGCCGCGGCCGACCAGATAGCTCTCATCCGCCTTGGTGCGGTGCAGCGAGAAGCGGTCCTCCTGCGAGTAGACGGCCACGGTGCGCAGGCCGAGCTCGCTCGCGGCCCGCATGACACGAATGGCGATCTCGCCACGGTTGGCGACCAGAATGCTGCGGATCCGCTGCGACATGAGAACCTTCACCGGTAAGATGCCGCGATCATAGCGTTTTCCGGGACTCCTCCATGCATTCGATCGCCATCCACGGCGGCGCCGGCGCGGTGCCGCGGCACACTCTCACGGCAGAGCGCGAGCAGCGGTACCGCGACGGCCTCGCAGCCGCCCTCGACCTTGGGTACGACACGCTCGAGAAGGGCGGCTGCAGCCTCGATGCGGTCACTGCCGCGGTGCGCTCGCTGGAGGACAACCCGTTGTTCAATGCCGGATGCGGCGCGGCGCTCGCGCGCGACGGGGCGGCGGAGCTCGATGCCGCCATCATGGAGGGACGGCAACAGCGGGCTGGCGCCGTGGCGGCCGTGCGGCACGTGAGAAATCCGGTCGAGCTGGCGCGGAAGGTGATGGAGAAGTCCCGGCACGTGCTGCTGGTCGGGGCGGGCGCGGAGGAATTCGCCCTGGAAGAAGGGCTGGCGCTGGTGCCGAACGCCTACTTCCGCACCGAGGAGCGGCGTGCGCAGCTCGAAAGCGAGCGCGGCGGCCGGCCGGTCTCGGATCTCTTTCCGTCCTCGCAGGGGACCGTGGGGGCCGTCGCCCTGGATGCGGCCGGCGATCTCGCGGCCGCCACCTCCACCGGCGGCATGACGAACAAGCGCCAGGGCCGCGTGGGCGACTCACCGATCATCGGGGCCGGAACCTACGCCAAGAATGGAGTCTGCGCCGTCTCCGCCACCGGGCATGGCGAGTATTTCATCCGCGCGGTCGCCGCGCACCACATCTGTGCGGCCGTGGAGTATCGCGGCCTCACGCTGAGCGAGGCGGTACGTGAATTGCTGCACCAAAAGCTCCGTGAGCTGGGCGGCAGCGGCGGAGTCATCGCCATCGGCCGGGACGGAGGGATCGTCACGGAATTCAGTACCGAAGGCATGTTTCGCGGCATCCGTGACTCGAGCGGACAGCGGCGGATCGATATCTATTGACAGGGGAGGTGGCTCCACGCCGCAAGCGGGCTGCGATGCGCGGTGTCCCAGGCCTCCGCCGCCGAGATCTGCAGCCCCTGCATACGGGCCCGCTCCAGCGCCGCAACGTCGTCCTCCGCGGCGGCTACCAACATCTTTCGCCAGAGCCACATTCGCTTGAGCCACCGCGGCCGCAACCAGCCGCAGCCGCGCTCCGCGAGCTCGTGCACCTGCGGCACGGTGCAGGCGCCGAGCAGGCTCGCGCACTGCGGATGCATCCCGAGGACCACCAGCGCGCCGTCCGGATGGCTGACGACCAGCGACCAGGCATAGACGAAGACCGTCCGCGCCACCGCGGCGGCCTGGGGCACCGTGAAGAATGAGGCGCCGGTGCCGGCGGCATCGGCGACCCGCGAGCTGCTCAGCCACCGCCAGCGCTGCGGATCCGCGAAGCAGGCGTCGATCAGCAGATAGGGGCAGGCGGCCGCCTGCCGCCGCGAGCGCTCATCGAGCGCCCGCCAGAGCTCCCCGACCTGCCGCAGGGCCGGCGGGCCATGGGGCCCTGCGGCCAGGGCCTGCTCCGCGAACAATCCGAGGCAACGATGATTGACGTCGGCCAGGGCCTCGGCCATCTCCCGCCGCAGCCAGCAGGCCCGGCCAAGTTCCAACGGGTCCAGCGCTTCGTTCCGCAACATGACCGCGACCTCCTTCCCACGACTCCCGCCCGCATGGTACCGGAGGGCCGGCCGAAGGCAACGTGCGGAATTGGGATTTTTTTCCCAAATTGGCCCAGTTGTATTTTCTGAAAATCTTCCCAACAATGGGCGGTGGGTCTCGTCCCGGAAGAATCACGATGACGGCGGGGGAACCAGCCATGCGCATTTCGGAAGACCGCTATGACCGCGACCGGCAGCGCCTGGAGCTGGCCCTGCGTTTCCTGACACACGAGGCGCGGACCCAGACGATCCACGTGTGGACGGGGCTCTCCGACCACCGCATCCGCAACCTCTATCGCTCCCATCTCGGCCGCGCCGCCTGTTATGTTCCCCGGCATCGCGGCCAGTCGCCCCACCAGGCGGCCTACTTCATGCGCTCGCTGAGAATCCAACAGGAAGCCTCCGTCCTGGCTAGCTTTCTTGCCCAGCAGGAGCTGGTGCCGGCCGAGCCCTCCGCCGCCGCCGCTGCCGCCCTCCCGGGCATCGCCCGCGGCCACCGGTTGTGCACCGCGTTCGAGACCTACACCTTCATGGTGCCGACGGCCGCCATCTCGTTCGAGTACGCCGTTTTCCTCACGCACTGCCTGGCGCGGGGCGATCAGCTGCGCATCGGCAGGTGCAGCGACTGCGGCGGCATGATCGTGGTCGAGCGCTTTCCCATCCGCGAGAAGCGCTGCCAGCACTGCACGGGGGGAGGCTGATCCACCGTGGGCTGTATATCCGACCAGATCCGTGAGGCCGTTGCGCCGGCTTGACCGCGATCGGCTCAGGCGCCGAGGAACATCCGGTAGGCGGGATTGTCCGTCTCTTCGGCGTAGGCGTAATGTAACTCGTTGAGATGCTGGAGGAAATCCGCGCGCTCGGCGGACGGGACCTGGATGCCGGCGAGCACACGGCCGTAGTCGGAGCCGTGATTGCGGTAGTGGAACAGGCTGATGTTCCAGCGGCCGCCCACCGCCTGGAGGAACCGGAGCAGCGCGCCGGGGCGCTCCGGGAACTCGAAGCGGTAGAGGAGCTCGTCGCGGATGCCGCGCGCGCGGCCGCCCACCATGTAGCGCACGTGCAGTTTCGCCATCTCATTGTCGGTCATGTCGGTGACCGTGTAGCCGGCTTCGCGCAGGGCGCGCGCCACGGCGTCCTTCTCCGTCCGGCCCTGGGCGAGCCCGAAGCTGACGAAGATCTGCGCGGCCTGCTCGCTCTCGTAGCGGTAATTGAATTCCGTGACGCTGCGGTTGCCCAGCACCTCGCAGAAGCGCAGGAAGCTGCCCGGCCGCTCCGGGATGGTGACCGCGAGCAGCGCCTCGCGCTGGCCGCCGAGATCGGCGCGCTCCGCCACGTGCCGCAGGCGGTCGAA
>JASHVV010000090.1 GCA_030044385.1 Gammaproteobacteria bacterium | reverse complement strand
GCGCCAGATTTCCATGGGATCGTCCAGCTCCAGCTCGCTTCGATACTTGTCGACGATGCTGTAGTAGAAGCGCAGCGCAGGATCGGAGAGTCGATAGCGGTGAGGTTCAGATGCCGAGGCTCCGAAGTTGCGGGTCGATTCGATCAGTCCGATCTCCTCGAGCTTCTCCAAGCGACTGCGGAACGCAAATGTCCGGGCAAGGCCGGTTTGCATGGCGATCTCGTTTCGCAGGGCGGCTCCGCTTCCGATGGCACTCAGGATTGCGTTGTATTCGCCCAGGTCGCGAAGCCCATGCTCTTGCGCGACGATGGTCTCCACTTGGATCCGTACGTTCCCCTTCGGTGAAAGCGCCGAGCGGACGGCGTTCTCAGCCAGGGAAACGGCCGGATCGATGGTGGCCAGATACCGGGGAGTCCCGCCGTATATTCCATACGCGAGCGCTCTGTCGCGCGCTGCAGGGAAATTGGCCATCCGCGCAGCGTCGAGGTAGTCGAACGGCTCGAGCCGCCCCTTCCAGTCGAGCCGGCCGTACAAAGGATTGTCGGCGGCGTCGAGCCTTTCCATGACCCGGACAATCGATCCGCACAGGATGAGAACGAGTGCCCGACCCTTGGGGCGCCGATTGACATGCTCCTCCCACACCGCCGCGAGAGCGGAATCGACACTTTCGTCACCACCCCCGTGGAAGAACTGGTATTCGTCCAGCACCACGACTGTCGGCTCCTCACCGCCCAGCTGCAGGATGAACTCGAAGACCCGGCGCCAGGTCGGGAAGTCCTGCATGCGGATCGCGGTGCCGGCCCACCGACCAGCGGCTTCGAGCAGCGCGCGGCGGTTCAGCTCCGGCGTGGCGTCCGCTGCCGTGAAATGGAAAACCTGATCGCCGGGAAACACATGGCGAAGGAGGAACGTCTTGCCTACGCGTCTGCGACCGTAAAGGACGGCCATGGTGGGCCCCGGCCGCAGGAGCAGCGCACGCAGAGCCTTCTGTTCGCGTTCGCGGTCGATCAGCGGGGAGGAGTCCATTTAAGTCATGCCAGTATAGTGGCATGCCACTATACTGGCATGCCATCGTATCAGCAAGACTCCTTCGGCGGGCGGCTGGATCTAGAGGCCGGAGTCGCCCGGCAACGTGGGCTGCCCTGCGTCCGCCATCCGCGCGAGCTCGCGCTGCACCCTCCCACTACCAGAAATAGACCTGCAGCGCCCGGGTCTGGCGGCGGGCCGGAATGTTCGCCAGCGCCTCGCGGTGATCGAGGTAGTTTCCGGCGCAACGGCTCAGCAGATCGTCGATCTCGGCGAGGTTGAACTGCGCCTCGCGCTCGGTCGGGGGCCGCAGGCGCTGCGGATCCGGGAAGAGCCCCACTCCGGCCAGGAGCGCGAGCCAGGACGCGACCGGATAGCCGAGTCCGAGCTCCTGCGCCCGCACCCCGGGCACGATGCTCTTGCCGGACGTCCAGACCGAAAGGAGCTTCTGCAGATTGTCCGACAGCTTCGTGTTGGCCGCGTTGGCCCGCCAGTAGTCGGTGTCGGTGCGGGAATTGGTCTTGTAGTGAGTGACGATGTAGTCCCGGATGCCGTCGAACTGGCGGTTGAAGCGCGCATTGAAGCGCGCTCGGACCTCCTCGCTCAGGTCCCCCTGCTCCAGCAACTGCGCGAATGCCATCGCCGAGTGCTGGATGAACATGAGCGCCGTCGCCTCCAGTGGCTCGACGAAGCCCTGGGCCAGGCCGACCGCGAAACAGTTCTTGTGCCAGAGCTGCGCCGCCCTGCCGACCCGCATCTTGAGATGTCGCGCCTCGACATCCGCCGCCAGCAGCCCGAGATGCCGCCGCAGCTCGGTCTCCGCCGCCTCGGGGGTACAAAACCGCGTGCTGTAGACGTACCCGTTGCCGTAGCGGTTGGTGAGCGGGATCTTCCACACCCAGCCGTTTTTCAAAGCCGTGGAGACGGTCTCGCTCGGGACGGGTCCCTCCAACGGCGAGGGGATCGCCACCGCCGCGTCGTTGAGGAGATTGTCGGCGAAGCTGAGAAAGGGGACCTGCAGCGTCTTCTCGAGCAGCAGGCCGGCGAACCCCGTGCAGTCCACGAACAGGTCCGCCGCGATCGTCTCGCCGTCCCGGGTGCTCACCGAAGCGATCGCGCCCTCGCCGCTCAGCGTGGCATGCGTGACGTGACAGCTCTTGTGGCGGACTCCCCGCTCGACCGCCTTGCGGTGGAGGAATTGTCCGAGCAGCGTCGCGTCGAAGTGATAGCCGTTCCAGACCTCGAACGGAAAATTCTCGCGTGTCTTGGGCGAGCGCCGCTCGGCCACGAGCCGCGCCGAGATGAAGAAGCGATTCGGATGCGCGTAGACGCTCGCTCCCTTGACCCGCGCCTCCACGTTGTGGACGAACGGGGTCATGGTCATGTTGTCCAGCATGGAAGCGAAAGGATGGAAGTAGCTCTCGAAGCCGGGCCTGGTCGACCATCCGTCGAAGCTGATCCCGCACTTGTAGGTCGCCTGGCAGGCCGGCATCCATTCCGCCTCCTCGATCCCCAGCGTGTCGAAGAATCCCCGCAGCCAGGGCGTGGATCCTTCGCCGACGCCTATGGTCGGCACCGTGGGGGACTCGAGCAGCGTGATCTGCACGCCTCTTTCGATCAGCGACCGCGCCAAGATCAATGCCGTCATCCAGCCGGCGGTGCCCCCGCCGACGATGACGATGCTGCGCACTACCGGGGGCTCTGTCTTGCGGGTGGTGACTGCGAGGGCGGAATCGAACAGGGTAGCGACTGCCATGGCGGCTTATGCTGCTTGTCCGCCGGCGCGGCCGTCAAGCCGACCGATCGCCTCGCCGGCCCGCCGGTTCGCCGCAAACGAAGGCCGGTTGGCGTGCTTCGAGCATCCGATGTGTGATTTACTGTCCCGCCGTGCCCCAAGCCTGAGGCTGAAATGAACACACGACGTGCTTCTCTCGAGAGCTGGTCACCCGTGTTGCGCAGCGTGCTGCGCATCGTGGCGGCCCTGCTCTTCGTGCAGCATGGCTCCGCGAAGCTCCTGCACTTGCCGGCGCAACCCATGTGGGCCCACCTGCATCTGATGTCGCTGCTGGGCGTCCAGGGAGTGCTCGAGCTGGTCGGCGGCGGCCTGCTGGCCATCGGACTCTTCAGCCGCCCCATCGCCTTCCTCCTTTCCGGCGACATGGCGGTCGCGTTCTTCATCGCGCACTTCCCGAAGGGGTGGCTGCCCCTTCTCAACGGCGGCGAGCTCGCGCTGATGTTCTCCTTCACCTTCTTGTATCTGTGGGCGGCGGGTCCCGGCCCCTTGAGCCTGGATGCGCTCCTGCACCGGCGGACGGCTCGCTAGCGGCCGATGAGGCCGATCTGACGCTCGCTCATGCCGCGGATGAAGTCCGGCAGCGCGATGAAGCCCACCGCCTCCAGGTGCTTCGCCGAGTTGCCGCCGTCCAGCGAGATCGCCCAGAGCAGAAAGCCGCGCAGCGCCGCCGCGGTGGCCGCATCCGGCTGGCGCGTCGAGACTACGGCGTACTCGTAGTTGATCAGCGGATAGGATTCCTCGCCCGGGGCAAACACCAGGCTCAACCGCTCGTCGGGCGGCGTGCGCGGATCGAGCATCGAGGCCGCGGCGCTCACCGTCTGCGGAGTCGGCAACAGAAACCGGCCGCTCTGATTCTCGAGCCGCGCGGTACCCAGTCCCGCCCGGGCGATCGGCGCGGCGAAGCTGATTCCGACGTAGGCGATGGAGTACGGCGTCGCGGTGAGCGCCTGCACCATCGCCGCATTGCCGCTGGCCGTGCGCTCGCCCGGCACCTCGGGCCAGGACACGGTGGTGCCGTAGCCGATCCGGTCTTCCCATTGCGGGTCCGAGAAGTCCAGGAATTGGGTGAAGATGAAGGAGTCCCCGGACGCATCGGCGCGGCGGAGCGGCACGATACGCCGATGCGGCAGGGCCACACCCGGGTTCATGGCCGCGATCGCCGGCGCGTCCCACTCCGTGATGCGGCCGAGGTAAATGCCCGCGAGCGTCGGGCCATCGAGCCTAAGGCCGGCCGCATCGAGGCCGGGAATGTTGTAGTTCACCGTCTGCGCCGAGATCGCGAGCGGAATGTTGACGACCCGCGGGTTCTGCTCCGCCTGCTGATCGGACATGTAGGCGTCCGAGGTGCCGATCTCGGCCGTGCCGGCAATGGCCGCGGTGATACCCGCGCCCGAGCCGGTGGCGCGCGTGCTGATCGAGACGTCGGGAGCCGCTCGAGCGTAATCGCTCACCCACGACTGAAACAGCGGGTAGAGCAGCGTCGAGCCCGTCTCGTGCAGCGCCACGCCGCCGGCGTGCACGACGGCCATCGGCAGCGCCAGCAGGATGGCGAATGGCGGCGCGAGCCTCATGTCGGCGATTCCTTGCCGATCTGATCCAGATTGACGCCCGTCGTCTCGATGCGGTACCGCCAGGTGACGACCGCGCCGAGCAGCGAGGCGACGATCAGGCCGTAGAGGAGCGCCCGCGTGCCGATGTCGACGAGCAGTATCGGAAACAGGAACGCCGTGGCCACCGCGCCGATCTTGGCGAAAGCCGCGGCGAACCCCGCGCCCATGCCGCGCACCTCGGTCGGGAACACCTCGCCCGCGAGCAGGTAGGTCTGCGCATTGGGACCGAGATTGGTCATGAAGTTGAACAGCATCACGCCGGACATGATCAAGTAGAGCTTCATCGATGCGCTCGCGTCGATCGACATCGTGGCGATGACGAGGCCAACCGCGCAGCCGACGAAGCCGAACATTTGCAGGCGGATGCGCCCGAACGTGTCGGCCAATCCGATCGCGAACACGATGCCGACGATCAAAAGCGAGGTCGTG
>JASHVV010000089.1 GCA_030044385.1 Gammaproteobacteria bacterium | reverse complement strand
TTGCGTGCCGGCAGTCTGCGCGAGCACGGCCGGTGGCGCGACGAGCGAGAAGACGACAAGGATGGCAAGCCGGCGGAGCGTGGCGCTTCGGGGTGTCATGCGCTCAAGTCTACCCGATGGCGCCTGGCCGATTGCTAAAACCGCCCTGAGGCCGTTCCGGGCTAACGCGAGCGCGCCGCCAGGCGCTTCATCAGGCTTGCCCCGAAATCGAAGCGCGCTTCCTCGGTAGGCATGGCGCGCGAGATGCGCAACCGCAGCGGGCCTTCCAGCCGGTACTCGCGCGGCGCCTGCTGCATCAGGCGCACCACCGTTGCGGGCTCGATCGCGTTGCGTTCCTCGAACGTCACCGAGCCGCCCTGCGGCCCGAGATCGAGGCGGCGGATGCCGAGCGCGCGCGCGGTGAGCTTGAGTTTCGCGATGCGGATGAGGCTCTGCGCGGGCGGAGGCAGGGCGCCGAAGCGGTCGTGAACTTCCGCGGTGAGATCGTCGAGCGCCTCGGCGCTCTCGGCCGCCGCGATGCGCTTGTAGAGGCCCAGGCGCACGTGGACGTCGGCGATGTACGCTTCCGGCAGGAATGCGGGCAGACGCAACTCGACTTCCGTCGCCGCGGCGAGGGGCTTGTCGAGCGCCGGCTCGCGGCCCTCCTTCAGCGCCTTGACGGCCTGCTCCAGCAGATCCAGATACATGGCGAGCCCGATCTCGGTCATCTGCCCGCTCTGTTGCTCGCCCAGCAGCTCGCCCGCGCCGCGGATCTCGAGGTCGTGGGTGGCGAGCACGAAGCCCGCGCCCAGCTCCTCCATCGACTCGATGGCCTCGAGGCGCTTGGCGGCGTCGCCCGCGAGCGCCTTGCGCGGCGGAGCGATCAGATAGGCGTAGGCGCGGTGGTGCGAGCGTCCGACGCGGCCGCGCAGTTGGTGCAGTTGCGCGAGGCCCATGTGATCGGCGCGGTTGATCACGATCGTGTTGGCGGTGGGGACGTCGATGCCGCTCTCGATGATGGTGGTGCAGAGGAGCAGGTCGAAGCGGCGATGATAGAAGTCGATCATGAGCTGCTCGAGCTCGCGCTCCCGCATCTGCCCGTGGCCGATCCTGACGCTGGCTTCCGGCACCAGGGCCTGCACTTCGGCGGCGATCTTGTCGATCGTGCGGATCTCGTTGTGCACGAAATAGATCTGGCCGCCGCGGCGCAGCTCGCGCAGGACCGCCTCGCGCAACGTGGCGCCGTGCCATTCGACCACGAAGGTCTTGATCGCGAGCCGCTCCGCGGGCGGCGTCGTGATGAGCGACAGTTCGCGCAGCCCGCCGAGCGCCATGTTGAGCGTGCGCGGGATGGGAGTCGCCGTGAGCGTCAACACGTGCACGTTGGCCCGCAGCGCCTGCAGCCGCTCCTTGTCGCGCACTCCGAAGCGGTGCTCCTCATCCACGATGAGCAGGCCCAGGTCCTTGAACCGCGCGTGGGCGTGTAGCAGCCGGTGAGTGGCGACGACGATGTCGACGGAGCCCCGCTCGATGCCCGCGACGGTCGCCTGCGTCTCCTTGGCGTTGCCGAAGCGCGATAACCCTTCGATCCGCACCGGCCAGTCGGCGAAGCGGTCGCGGAAGTTGGCAACGTGCTGCTGGACCAGCAGGGTGGTCGGCGCCAGCACCGCGACTTGCTTGCCGGCCTGCGTGGCGGCGAACGCCGCACGCATCGCCACCTCGGTCTTGCCGAAGCCCACATCGCCGCAGACGATCCGATCCATCGGGCGGTCGCTCTGCAGGTCGGCGAGCACCTTGCGGATGGCCTCGGCCTGATCCTCGGTCTCATCGAAGGGGAAGGCGTCGGCGAAGGCCTGGTATTCGCTTTCGTTCAGAGCGAGTTTCAGGCCCTTCTGCGCCTTGCGCCGCGCGTAGAGGTCGAGGAGCTCGGCCGCGACGTCGCGGATCTGGTCGGCGGCGCGCTTGCGCGCCTTGGCCCATTGGTCCGTGCCGAGCTTGTGCAGCGGCGCGCTCTCGGGCGCGGCGCCGGTATAGCGGGTGACGAGGTGCAGTGCGTGCACCGGCACGTACACGCGGTCGCCGTCCAGATACTCCAGGACCAGGAACTCTCCGGGCTGTCCCGCGACCTCCATTGCCTGCAGGCCGACGTATCGTCCGACGCCATATTCCTCGTGCACCACTGGTGCTCCGGGATTCAGGTCCTGCAGATCGCGCAGGATGGCCTCGGGGTCGGCCGCCGCGCGCTTTCGCTGGCGCTCCTGCCGTGCGCGCGCACCGAAGAGCTGCGCTTCCGAGATGACCGCGATCCGCGGCTGCGACAGTGTCAGGCCGCCGAGGTCCGCCGCAACGGTCAGCGCGAGTGCCGAGTCGCCTTGCGCAAACGCCTCCCAGCCTTGCACCGCGTCCACCTGGTGTCCGTGTCCCCGCAGCAGATCCTGGAGGACCTCACGCCGGCCGGGCGAGTCGGCGGCGATGAGCACGCGGCCGTCGAACTCCGTGAGGAACCGGTCGAAGGCCGCGAGCGGCTGCTCCGCCCGCGGGTCGACGCGCAGCTCGCTGGGCGGGACGGTCGGGAAGTTGCGTACGGTGTCGGCCGCCTCGCCGAGAGTAGTGTCCGCCTCGAGCGCCTCCAGAGTGACGGAGGCGAAGCCTTCGAGCCTGGCCTCGAGCTCCCGCGGCTCGACGAAGAGCTCCGCGGGGGCGAGCACGGGACGCTCGATGTCGTGCCGGCGGTCCTCATAGCGGGTCTCGATGCCGCTCCACGCTTTCTCCAGCGCGGTGGCCAGCGCGGCATCGCGCACGATGACCGCGTTGGCGGGCAGGTAATCGAG
>JASHVV010000008.1 GCA_030044385.1 Gammaproteobacteria bacterium | reverse complement strand
CCGATCCGTTGCTTCCACTCGCCGATGCGCGCCAGCCCCTGCGGCGCCCAGGGCATTACCTTGAGCAGCGTCGGGTAGATCGGACCGAGGGCGACATAGTCCGGATCGAGCGCGAGACCGCGCTCGAGCTCCGCATCATCGTGTGTGCTCACGCCGAGCCGAACGCCATGCCGCTTCAGCGCTGGCACGTCCGCGCTGTCGAGATCGCCCTGACCCAGATGCACGAAGTCGCAGCGCTCCTCGAGCGCGAGCCGCCAGTGATCGTTGACGACGAGCTGTGCGCCGGCGCGCGCGCAGAGCTCTCGGGACTCGCGGATCTCGGCCCGCAGCGCCTCGGCGGAGCGGTCCTTGATCCGTAGCTGCACGAGGCGCACGCCGGCGGGCAGCAGGCGGCGGATCCAGGCCGCGCTGTCGACGATCGGGTAGACGCGCGGCAGGCTCATCCGAGGAAGGCCTTGCCGATGACAGGCGTCGAAGGGACTGCGAGATCACGCGGCTCCATGGGACCGGCCTCGTACGCCGCCCTCCCCGCCGCCACCGCCTGTGCGAATGCGCCCGCCATGGCGGCCGGATCGCGAGCCTGCGACACGGCCGTGTTGATGAGCACCGCATCGAAGCCGAGCTCCAGGGCCTGCGAGGCATGTGAGGGCACGCCGATGCCGGCATCGACCACCATGGGCACCGCCGGAAAGCGCGCCCGCAAAGCCTTCAGGCCGAAGAGATTGTTGAGTCCGCGCCCCGAGCCGATGGGAGAGCCCCAGGGCATGAGCACGCGGCAGCCGGCCTCGAGCAGCCGCTCCGCGACGATGAGATCCTCCGTGGTGTAGGGGAAGACCTCGAAGCCTTCCTGGCAGAGGATGCGCGCCGCTTCCACGAGCCCGTACACGTCCGGCTGCAGGGTCTCGTCCTCGCCGATGACCTCGAGCTTCACCCACGAGGTGCCGAACACCTCCCGTCCCATGTGTGCCGTGGTCACGGCCTCCTTGACGGAGTGACAGCCCGCTGTGTTGGGCAGTACCCGGACGCCGAGGTCGCGGACGATCGACCAGAAGCCCTGCCCCGCGCGCTCGCCGCCCGACTCCCGGCGCAGCGATACGGTGACGATCTGCGCACCGCTCGCCTTCACGGCCTCCGTCAGGATCGACGGGGACGGGTAGCGCGCGGTGCCGAGCAGCAACCGCGAGCGCAACTCCGTCTCATACATTCGCAACATGACCGCCGCCGCTCCTAGCCGCCCTGCATGGGCGCCAGCACTTCGATCCGGTCGCCGTCGGCGAGGCGGGCGGTCCGGCGCTCCGTGGCCGGCACGAACTCGCCGTTGACGGCGGTCGCGACCACCGCGCCGCCATAGCCCAGCTCCTCGAGCGCGGCGGCCAGATCCGCCGCCCCGATCTCACGCGAGGCGCCGTTGACGAGAATCTGCATGCATCGACTCCACAGCGCCATGGGCCGCCAGCACCTGCTCCGCGGCCTGGCGCGCGAGCGCCGGCGCCAGGAGGAAGCCATGCCGGTAGAGGCCGTTAACGTAAAGCCTGCCGCCGATCAGGCGCACCTGCGGCAGGTTGTCGGGAAAGGCGGGCCGCACGCCGGTGCCGATCTCGACGATCTCGGCCTCGCCGAATGCCGGGTGCAGCGCGTAGGCCGCGCCGAGGAGCTCCAGCAGGGAGCGCGCCGTGATGCGCGTGGGCTGGTCGCTCTCGATCATGGTCGCGCCGATCATGTAGTGGCCGTCGCCGCGCGGGACGATGTACACCGGCACGCGTGGATGCAGCACCCGCACGGGCCTCGACAGACTGACATCGGGAAGCCTGACGACCAGCATCTCTCCCTTGACGCCGCGCAGGTCCGGCAACACATCGCGCGCCTCGAGGCCGCGGCAGTCGATGACGGTGCCAGCGGCCGCTTGCGCCGCCTGCGCCCTTTCGCGACAGGCTTCCGCGCCGAGGCCGAAGCGGACCGCGGCCCCGAGCGCCTCGAGCCGGGCGGCGAGCGCCGCCAGCGCCGCGCGCGGATCGAGATGGCCCTCTTCCGGGAAGTAGAGCGCCTGGCTGAAGCGGCCGGCGAGGTCGGGCTCGAGCGTCCCGATGCCTTCGGCGTCGAGCCATTGATGGCGCTCGGTACGGCGGGCGAACTGGCGCAGCTCCCCGGCGTCCCGCCCGTGGGCCACGACGAGGCTGCCCTTGAGCACCGTGCCCGGGAATCTCGCCGGCCACCAGCCGAGGCTCTCCGCGCCCAGGGTCGCCACCAGGGGCTCCGCGCTCTCGCGCTCGCACCAGGGCGCGAGCATGCCGCCCGCGTACCAGGAGCAGCACCCCGCGCCCAGGCGCTCTCCCTGTTCCAACACCTCCACCGCCACGCCACGCTCGGCGAGCTCCACCGCGCAGGCGAGCCCCGCCACACCCGCACCGAGGACGGCGGCGCGCATGCTCAGGCCTGCTGCTCGCCCGAGGGCACGTAGATCTCGCTGCCCGAGGCGCGGAAGCGCTCCGCCATCTGCTGCATGCCCTGCTGCTTCGCCTCCGCGCGCACCTCGTGCGAGATGCGCATGGAGCAGAACTTCGGGCCGCACATGGAGCAGAAGTGAGCCACCTTGTGGGCTTCCTTCGGCATGGTCTCGTCGTGGAAGGCGCAGGCGGTGTCAGGATCCAGGGACAGGTTGAACTGGTCGCCCCAGCGGAAATCGAACCGGGCGCGCGACAGCGCATCGTCGCGCTCGCGTGCGCCGGGATGGCCCTTGGCGAGATCCGCGGCGTGCGCGGCGATCTTGTAGGTGATGACGCCCGTCTTGACGTCGTTGCGGTCGGGAAGGCCCAGATGCTCCTTCGGCGTGACGTAGCAGAGCATCGCGGTGCCGTACCAGCCGATCATCGCCGCGCCGATCGCGGAAGTGATGTGGTCGTAGCCGGGGGCGATGTCGGTGGTGAGGGGGCCGAGCGTGTAGAACGGCGCCTCGCCGCAGGTGGCGAGCTGCTTGTCCATGTTCTCCTTGATCTTGTGCATCGGCACGTGGCCGGGCCCTTCGATCATCACCTGACAGTCGCGCTTCCAGGCGACGCGGGTGAGCTCGCCCAGGGTCTCGAGCTCCGCGAACTGGGCGGCGTCGTTGGCGTCGGCGATCGAGCCCGGGCGCAGGCCGTCGCCCAGGGAGAAGCTGACATCGTAGGCCCGGCAGATCTCGCAGATCTCCTCGAAGTGCCGGTAGAGGAAGCTCTCGCGATGGTGCGCGAGGCACCACTTCGCCATGATGGAGCCGCCGCGGGAGACGATGCCGGTGACGCGATTGACGGTCAGCGGGACGTAGTGCAGCCGCACGCCGGCGTGGATCGTGAAGTAGTCGACGCCCTGCTCCGCCTGCTCGATCAGCGTGTCGCGGAAGACTTCCCAGGTGAGGTCCTCGGCGATGCCGCCGACCTTCTCGAGCGCCTGGTAGATCGGCACGGTGCCGATCGGCACCGGCGAGTTGCGGATGATCCATTCCCGGATGGTGTGGATGTTGCGGCCGGTGGAGAGGTCCATCACGGTGTCCGCGCCCCAGCGGATGGCCCACACCATCTTGTCCACCTCCTCGGCGGTCGAGGAGGCGACGGCGGAGTTGCCGATGTTGGCGTTGATCTTCACCAGGAAGTTGCGGCCGATGATCATCGGCTCCGACTCCGGGTGGTTGATGTTGGCGGGAATGATGGCGCGGCCCGCGGCCACCTCGGCGCGCACGAACTCCGGGGTGACGAGGTCCGGAATGGCCGCTCCCCAGGACTGGCCGTCGCGGGCGCCGGCGCGGCGCTGCTCCCGGCCCAGATTCTCGCGGATGGCGACGAACTCCATTTCCGGCGTCACGATGCCGGCGCGGGCGTAGGCAAGCTGGGTGACCGCGGCGGCGCCACGCGCCCTGAGCGGGCGGCGGCTCACGGGGAAGGTCGGAGCGGCGCCGGCGCTCCCCGGCGCCAGGCCGTTGTCCTCCGGCCGCACGGCCCGGCCCTCGCCCGCCACGACGTCGCCGCGCGCCAGGATCCATTCCTCGCGCAGCGGCGTCAGGCCGCGCTCGATGTCGATGCGCGCCTGGGGATCGGTGTAGGGACCCGAGGAGTCGTAGACGATGAGCGGCGGCTCCCCGGCAGACGGGTGCAGCGCAATCTCGCGCATCGGCACGCGCAGGCGCGGGTGGACGCGGCCGGGCGCGAAAACCTTGCGGGAAGCGGGCAGCGAGTCGGAGACGACGGTCAGCGGAACGGCATTCATCGTGGATGCTCCTCGAGCGGTGTGAACCGCGGAAGACCCAGCGAAGCCGTCGTCAGAAAAGCGGACGAAAAAGAACTTTCCTACGCCAGCATGAACTGGATCAGGTTCGGAGGGTCGCCATGCCGCGCCCCGCGGGCGCCACTGGCCTCTCAGCCCCTTGCCGGGGCTCCCCTAGTTTCTGCTGGCGGGACCATAGTCCACGGGGGGTGCGGGGGTCAAGGCGCCCACCTTGGGCGGGAGCGGACCGGTAAGAAGTGCAATCGGGAGGGCAATCTTTGCATTATCTATGGGCGCAAAGAGCGGCGTCCTGCCGCTTTGCGCGAGCGCGGGCCTCTTGCAGGGAAGGGGCTCGCGGGCCAAGGGCGGCCTTGGCCCGCTTACCGGCTTGCTTTCGACCTTCAGAGACCTACCTCGAATCGCGGTGGGAGTCGCTTCCGCCGCCGTGACTCGCTTGGCCGCCTTTGCGGCCAGCTTCGGCGGCGAGCTCCGGATTCTGCGAGAAGCTGCGCTTCTCGTCCGGCACGCTCTGCCCGCCCTTGCGGCCGGCGGTGGCGGCAAGCTCGCGATTCTGGGAGAAACTACGCTTCGAGCCGGGAACGCTCTGCCCGCCCTTGCGGCCTGCCTCCGCCGCTAGACGCCGGTTCTGCGAGAAGCTGCGCTTCTCGTCCGGCACCGCCTTACCGCCCATGCTGGCGATCTGGCGCTGCCGCTCGGCGTTCATGGAGGCAAATCCGCGATTGGACGTACGGCTATCCGAGCTATGTCCGTCGTGACCTGATACCTGAGCCATCACTACTCTCCTCACACAAGCTGGGTTCGTGGGGCTCGCGGG
>JASHVV010000007.1 GCA_030044385.1 Gammaproteobacteria bacterium | reverse complement strand
CTCCTCGGTCGCCGCTCTCATCGGCAACAGGGGCCAGGTCAACTACGCCGCCGCCAAGGGCGCCCTCAATTCCGCCACCAAGGCGCTCGCGCTCGAGCTCGCGAGCCGCGGCATCACCGTCAACGCCGTGGCCCCGGGAATCATCGCCACGTCCATGAGCGCGGGGGTCTTCGACGAGCAGACCATCGAGCGCCTGGTGCCCATGGGCCGCGCCGGCCTGCCCGCGGAAGTGGCGGCAGTGGTCGCATTCCTAGCCTCGGCGGAGGCCTCCTACGTGACATCCCAGATCATCTCCGTGAGCGGCGGCATGGCCTGACAGGACGAACGGTATCCTGACGTCAAAAGCCTACGTCCCCAACGGACGGAAAATTTCTCCGAAATCATTGGCGGCCCCATCAAAATCGCGGAAAATCTCCACGAGGACGCAACCTCTCGGGCTGGCGGGCAGCCTGCTCCCTCTGATGGAATGCCCAGGCAGGCGTAACCCAAGGAGAGCGGCAATGGCGGCGGCAATGGCAGTTATGACAGATCAACTCCTGGACTCTCGCGTAGCACGACTCGAATCGGATGTGACCCATATCCGCTCGGATATCGCGGACATGAAGGTTGACATCCGCGAACTGCGCAGCGGACTCGCGGATGTCCGCGAGCAAATCGGTGGCTTGCGCGCGCACGTCCAGGAGCAAATCGGTGGCCTGCACGCGCACGTCCAGACGCAAGTCGGTGGCTTGCGCGCATCAGTGGATCTGAAGCTCGCCAATCTGGATCACAAGCTGACCCGCGGAATAGCGTCCACTCGTATCTGGATGCTGCTGCAAAGCGCGGCAATTCTGGGCGTGATGGCGCGGGCATTCGGCTGGCTGTAGCTGCCGCGCTCCAGCGGCTGCTAGAATCCGGTCCCCGCGCCCTTCCCCGGAGGATCGACCATGGCGATTCGCGAGCGGCTCATCGAGTACCGCGACGGCTCGACCCTTCTCGAGGGCTTCCTGTGCCACGACGATTCCCGCCCCGGCCCGCTGCCCGCGCTGCTGATCGCCCATGACTGGAGCGGCCGCGGCGAGTTCGTGGAGCGCAAGGCGCGGCGCCTCGCCTGGCACGGTTTCGCCGCCTTCGCGCTCGACATGTTCGGCAAGGGCAAGCGCGGCGCCACCACCGCGGAATGCTCGGCGCTCATCACTCCCTTCGTCGAGGACCGGGCGCTCCTCGCCCGCCGCATCACCGCCGCCCTCGCCGCGGTGAGGGGGTTGCCGGAAGTCGACGCGCGCCGCATCGCCGCGCTGGGATTCTGCTTTGGCGGGATGTGTGTGTTGGATCTGGCGCGCAGCGGCGCCGACGTGCGCGGGGTCGTCAGCGTGCACGGGCTCCTCAAGCCGACCGGCCTGCCGTCACAGGGTAAAGTCCGCGCCAAGGTCCTCATGCTTCACGGGTACGACGACTCCATGGGCCCGCCGGAAGACGTCCTCGCCATTGCGAAGGAATTCAGCGCGGCCGGCGCGGACTGGCAGCTCCACGCCTACGGCAACACCCGGCACGCGTTCACGAACCCGCACGCCAACGACCCGGCGCTGGGGCTGATGTACGACGAGGCGGCGGACCGCCGCGCCTGGCACTCGCTGCTGCAGTTCCTGGACGAGGTCCTGCGTTAGGCCGGCGAGGGCCGGCCGTCCGGGACCACTTCGATGGTCACGGTGCCGGTTTCCGGATCGAAGAGAATGCGGGCCCGCCCGCGCTCGAGCTGCGCCCGCACCTGCGCCACCTTCTGCTCCAGCGAATACTCGCGCGCGCCGTAGTCGGTGCCCTCGCGCAGCACGAAGGACTCGATCACCCCGCGCAGCGCCTCGGCGGTGAGCTCCCCGTGGGGGATGAGAATGGCAGCCTCGGGGCTCAGAGGCTCCTCATTGCCGGCGCGACTGGGTCTGGGCGAGCAGGTTGATGATCTCGATGTAGAGCCATACCAGCGTCACCATCATGCCGAAGGCGCAGTACCACTCCATGAACTTCGGCGCCCCGCCGGCGACGCCCCGCTCGATCTGATCGAAAGCGAGCACGACGTTGGCGGCGGCAATCGCCACGATGACCAGGGAAATGCCGATGCCGAGCCCGGTCGGCGCGAAGAGCGCCTGCGTCGAGACGTGGAAGAACCCGAGTACCATGGTCGCGACGTAGAAGATCAGCACGCCCAGGGTGGCCGCGACGACCATGGCCCGGAACCGCTGCGTGACGCGGATCAGGTGCGCCCGGTAGGCGATCAGGAGCGCCGCGAGCACCGCGAAGGTGAGGCCCACGGCCTGGATGGCGATGCCGTGATAGTGCTGCTCCAGGACGGCCGAGAGGCCGCCGACGGCCAGGCCCTCGAGCGCGGCATAGGGGAGCGAAAGATACGGGGCCAGAGTCGCCTTGAAGCTGATGATCATGGCCAGGATGAAGCCGCCGAAGAAGCCCACCATCATGGTGAGATCGACGGCCTGGGCGTTGCCGGTCGCCATGTACTGCGACCACGGCCAGAGCGCGGACACCAGGAGGACGACGAGCAGCAGGAACGACTTGTCGATCGTCCCCTTGAGGGTCATGCCCTCGGCCCCGATCCCGAACCGCGGCAGGCTCGAGAAGGTTCGGTCGTTCAGGATGGGATTGCTGGTACGGCGCGCGGGAAGGGGCATCTAGGGTCTCCTCGGGAAGGGGCGACCCTATTTTAGCAGCTACTGCCCTGCCGCTGGCCCTCCTGGACCGGATTATGTCTAGGCCCGGACGGGCGGCTCTTCGTGCGCCTCCGGGGTGCCGTGGAGCGAGGACTCCTCGCGCTCGCGGCGGATCCGCTCGTAGATTTCCTCACGGTGCACGGCAACCTCCTTCGGCGCGTTGATGCCGCACCGCACCTGGTTGCCCTTGACGCCGAGAACCGTGAACGTGACCGTGTCGCCGACCATGATGGTCTCGCCCACTCGCCTGGTCAGGATAAGCATGGTGTCCGTGCCCCTTGTTGTTGCACTCCAAGGCGCCGCTGCGCCTGCAACATCCTACAACATCCGGCCGGCCGCCGCACCTTCAGGTGCCCGCGCTGTGGTCTCCCCGCCAGACTCGCTCGAAGGGCAGGCGCCAGGCGTGCGGCGCGATGAGCTGATGCATCGAGTTCGGACCCCAGGAGCCAGGCGCATACAGGCGCACGGGCGGCGGCGAGTCCAACAGCGGCGACGACACCTCCCACAGACGCTCGATGCCCTGGGCGTTGGTGAAGAGCGTCCGGTCGCCGCGCATCGCGTCCAGGATGAGCCGCTCGTAGGCCTCCAGGACTTCGCCGACCAGCCCGGTGTCGTTCATCGCGAACTGCAGACTCAACTTGTCGAGGCGCATCCCCGGCCCGGGCCGCTTGCCATAGAACGACAGCGACATCTTCGAGACGTCGGCGAGATCGAACGTCAGGTGATCGGGGCCCTGCGCGCCCACGCCGGAGTCGGCGGGGAACATGCTCTTCGGCGGCTCGCGGAAGGCGATGGAGATGATGCGCTGCCCCTCGGCGAGCCGCTTGCCGGTGCGCAGGTAGAACGGCACACCCGCCCAACGCCAGTTGTCGATGGTGCACTTCAGAGCGATGAAGGTCTCGGTGTCCGACTCCGGGCTGACGCCCTCCTCGCTGCGATAGCCGTTGTACTGACCGCGCACCACATCGTGCGGCTTGATCGGCAACATGCTGCGGAAGACCTTGTACTTCTCCTCGCCGATCGATTCCGGCTCGAGCGCCGTGGGCGGCTCCATCGCCATGAAGGCCAGGATCTGGAAGAGATGGGTCACGACCATGTCGCGGAAGGCGCCGACCTGATCGTAGAACGCCGCGCGCTTGCCGAGACCGAGCGTCTCCGGCACGTCGATCTGCACGTGATCGATGAAGTTGCGGTTCCAGATGGGCTCGAACAGGCCGTTGGCAAACCGGAAGGCGAGGATGTTCTGCGCCGGCTCCTTGCCGAGGAAGTGATCGATGCGGAAGATCTGCTCTTCGGCAAACACCTCGTGCAGCCTGGCATTGAGCGAGACGGCGCTCGCGTAGTCGGTGCCGAACGGCTTCTCCATGACGATGCGCGAGCGCTCGACGAGACCCGCCTCCCCCAGCAGGCGCACGGCGGAGAGCGCCGCGCTCGGCGGTACGCTCAGATAGTGCAGGCGCTGGCTCTGCGAGGCCAGCGCCTTCTCCGCCCGCTCGACGGCGGCCCGCAACGCGCCCGCGCCCGCGCCTAGCGGGACGTAGTCCAAACCCTCCGCAAACGATGCCCAGTCCGCCTCGGAGACTTTGCGCGTGTAGAACTCGTTCAGTGCGCCGCGAGCAAGGTTACGGAAGGCCTGCGCATCCATGTCCTCCAGCGAGACGCCGATGATGCGGCAGCCGGGGATGAACCCCAGGCCGGAGAGATGAAACAGCCCCGGGAGGAGCTTGCGCCGGGCGAGATCGCCCGTGGCGCCCACCAGGACCACGACCTGCGGATACCGTGGACCGACCCCAGGAGGAACTTTGGCCACCCTGCTCTACCTTTCGACTCGACCTTTGACCGGGCGAAAGGATAGCGGGCCGGGGCGGCCGATTCCATGCGAAACGCACGGTTTCCCGGCGGTCTCCCCCAAAAAGGGCTCACGCGGCAGGCGATACGGGTACGGTAACCTCGCGCCGGCCCCGGCCCCGCTGCAGCAGCCAGCGGTGCAGTGCGCCGGTCGCGTCGATCGTCCACTGCAGCAGCCGCGGCCGGCGGTCGAAGTGGGTGGCGAATTCGCGGTTGATCTCGAGCGGCCGCCAGTAGGCGTGCTGCCACTCGCGGTAGCATCCGGCGAACTCGCGCTCCTGCTCCGGGCGCACCGAGAGCAGCACGCAGTTGCAGGCGGCGCGGATCTCCACGTGGTCTTCGGGCCCTACCCGGAAGCTGTGCCAGCTGCGCACGTGGCACAGCCACCCGCCCGAGAGCTCGAACTCCTCGGGAGTGTTGCGTAGCGCGGTGATGAGGGGGGCGACGTCGAGATATGACATGGCCTTACTCTCCATTAAGGGAATGGCCATTAAGGCAATGGCCATTGAGGGAATGGCTCAGCGTTGAACCGACCGGTACCCGGAAAGTTCCACCCGCCCCGATTCGCCCGGGCCAAGGTCGAGTGTCAGGTTGTGGACTTGCGTCGTGTCGTGATGACGATCACGCTGACGAGGACGAGCGCCGTTCCCGTCGCCGTCCGCAGATCCAACGCCTCACCGCCGAGGAGATGCCCGAGCACGACCGCCACGACGGGGTTCACGTAAGCGTAGGTGCCGACCTTCGTGGGAGACTCGTGATGGATGAGCCAGGTATAGGCGGTGAAGCCTACGAGGGAGCCTGCCACGATCAGATACCCGAGCGCGAGCCACGCCCCGGCCGAGACTGCGCCCGCCCGGAAGCCGCGCTCCTCGCCCGCGGCCGCCGCCACGATGCAGAGCAGCAATCCGCCGACCAACATCTGCGCCGCGGCGCTCATGACCTTCGACGAGGGCATCGGCAGCCGCTTCGAGAGCACCGATGCCCCGGACCAGCTCATCGCGCCCACCAGCAGACCCGCGGCGCCGAGCAGATACACCGGCGCGCCGCCGACGCCCAGCCGGGGATCGACCAGCACCACGACACCCGCCAGGCCGACGAGCAGCGCCGAGCCGAGGCGCAGGGTCAGCCGCTCGGTGCGCAGCAGCAGGATTTCCGCGAGCGCCATGAATGCGGGGATGGTGGCCAGGATCACCGCCGCCGTGCCGGAGGGCACGCGCTCCTCCGCCCAGAAGAGCATGCCGTAGTCGACCACGAAAATGAGCAGCGCCACGAGCGCCGTGGCCGCCCACTCGCGCCGGCGCGGCAGGCGCTCGCCGTGGGCCACGGCCCAGATGAAGAGGAGCAGCCCCGCGACCGTGAAGCGCGCCGCCGCGAGCAGGAGCGGCGGTACCTCGTGGACTCCCACGCGAATGGCATAGAACGTGGAGCCCCAGACGAAGTAGATGATCGCGAAGGCGGTCAGGGTCTGCCATCGGGGCGCAGAGGCGCTAGGCACGGCGCCGCCGGCCCCGCGAGCCCGCGGGCTTGTGTCGCCCGCCCAAACCGGCTACCTTCGCGCCACGCAGATCGTGATCGCCGTGGCGGCCGCTGGCGGCCGGCCGTTGGCAAATTTGACTACAACAGGGAATCACGCTGCGCATTCTTGCACGGGGATTTTGGTGATAAATCGATGAGAGACGCAGGCGCGGACGCGCAGCTGCTCAAGCGCGCGCTTGCGGCGGAGATCCGGCGAATGCTCGACCTGGCGCGGCTCAGCGTGCGCGAGGCACAGGTCCGCACCGGCATCGCGGCGGCGGATTTCTCGCGCATTCGCCGCAGCTCGGACCTCGAGCGCTTCACGATCGACCGGCTCATGGCGATCATCAACCGTCTCGGCTCGCGCGTCGAGGTGAACCTCAGGCTGCAAGGCCCCGAGGCGGGCGAGGCGGCCGCGCTCAATACTTCACCGTCACCGTGATCGTATCGGAGTAGCTGCCCACCGGGACATTCTGCAGGGAAGGGATCATCCCGTAGACGGTGTACGTGGCCCCGGTACTCGTGGCGCCCTCCGTCGCGGTGCCGGATGTGCCGTTTCCCCAGACCGTCAGGTCCTGTGTGGTGGTATAGAGATTGTAGTCGAGCTCATTGCTGCCGCTCTTCATGATCCGCGTGGTGTAGGTCCCGGATCCCGTGCTCAGGGAGATGGTGTAGCTGACACTCGCTGTGCACTTGATCTTCACGTCGCCGTTGGCCTTGGTGTCGGTCTTCGTGAAGACATCGTAGTCGCCGAAGGCGACATTCGTGATGGTCACCGTGCAGCTCGTGGCCGCCGCGTGGGCGAGCGCGGGCAGTGCCAGGCAGGCGCCGAGGACCCGGCAGGCGGATCGCGGGCTCACCGGCGCGTCTCCTTGCAGACGTACGGTCCGAGCCGCGGCAGCGGGTCATTGCTTTTTATCTGCACGTCCTTCGGCACCGTCGCTGCGCACGTCCCGCCCGGCCAGCTGGCGTGGAGCACCGCCGGCGCGGAGAAGTCGGTCACGTAGATCTCGCCGTGGAGCGCGGTCGGATACTCCTGGTCCCGCCCCGCAACCCGCACCAGGGAGCCGGCGGGCAGGTCCACGCCGCTCTGCAGCTTCAGGGTGATGAGCGCGCCGTGCGGATGAGTCACCGGGAACCAGACCAGCGTCCCGCTGCGGTAATACGGCACGGCATCCTTCTCCACCGTGGATATCTCCGCGTCGAGAGGCAGATCCGCCTGATCGATGCCGATCCGGTTGTCCTCGTAGGGCAGCAGATCGGGAACCAGCACCTGACCGTCGGCATTCGTGCGCCCGACGAGCTGATTCTCATCGTAGACGCGCACGCCGGGCTCATCACCCACGTTCACCACGGCAAAACTGCTGTCGATGGTGCGAGTCGCAAACATCTGGTCCGAGAGCCATGCGACACCGCCGGTAGCGCTGGCGGATTCCTGTGTCTCACCGAACATTCGCACCGCATCGACGTCGTAAGTACCTGCCGCCGTTTGCCAAGTGTAATCCATTTCCCCCTCGGGGGAGCCATCCATGCCGGCGCTCAACCGGTAACCGGAACCCGGACCGGCAGGCAGGTTGCGCTGTATTTGCATGAGCCCTTCTTCGCGTCCGTCGTCCGACGTGGCGTCCAGCGTAGAGCTCGTGCGCTCGCCCAGGGAGCGCGTGAATGTGAGTTCGAACGTCGTATCGGACGTCGCGGCACGCGCTCGGGTCACGGAAAGAGTCAAGAACCCGACGTCTCGAAGCTGGAAGTCATCGCGAATGCTGGTCAGATCGACCTGATCGCCGCCGCCATAATTCTGACGTGCGCTATCGAAACTGACGGAGCCCAGGCGTCCGAGCGATACGCTGGCATAAACGCGGGTCATACGGATCGGGATCGGCTCATCGCCCAGGGCCCCCACGTCCGTGAATCGGTCGGTCGCGACCTGGACGGTCGCGCCGAAGCTGAACACCTTCGCGGTGCGGTCGAACCCGAGCACCGCCAGATCGCCCGCGCCCTGCCGTGAGTTGCTGCCGGCGACGGCGGCGCTGGCCACACCGGCCGATGGAACCAGCCAGTCGCCTCCGATCCCCACCGTCTGCTGATCCTGAAGCAGCTCGCCGTGCATGTCGGCGGTGACATTGTCGGAGATCCCTATGCTGTCGGTGCCGACGACCAATGCGTGCTCATAGTCGTCACTCGTCAGGCCGTAGTTCTCGCGCATGACGCCGGCCTCGTACGAGAAGTCCTGCAACCCCTGCCGCAGCAGCGTCGGGCTCGCGTAAAAGGATTGCGTGATGACCTGCTCCTGGCCGAGGAGATTGCGCACCACGAGTTGGATCTGGCCGTCGCCGGTGATGGCGGGCACGTCCTGAAGCTGGAACGTGCCCATCGGGACGTTGGTGCTCATTCGCAGCGCGCCGTTCACATACAGGTTGACCGTCGACGGCAATGCGGTCGCCCCGGCGATGGTGGGCAGCGGATAGGTGATCAGGCCCGGCTGGGTCGCGAAATCCGTGCCCCACTGTACGCCCGCGAAGCGCACGGCGGCGCCCCACAGGCTGCTCACGCCCGTGATCGCATCGCCGACCCGCACGGTCGTGGCGGTTTGCGGCTGATCCTGCGTCCAGGTGGTATCCAGGCGTATCAGCTGCCGGTGGTCATCGGAATCGGTCGCCAGGAAATCCGACAGCAGGCTGCCCCAGCGGCCGAACACGGACGGCTCCAGCAGCGCGCTCTCCTCGGTCTCGGCGGCCGAGCGGGTGGCCGCCAGGTCGTAGTTCAGGAACGCTCCCGGCGGCGATGGAGTGGGTGTCTGAAATCTGAGGTCGGTGGCGCGGATGGCGACCGGCGTGAACGCACTCGGTGAGGCAGTCACGATCAGCGTTTGCGACCGGTCATCCACCCTGTACCGCAGCCCCGTGAATGCGCTCAGCGGCAGGTAGCTTTCGCCGCCGTGATAGAGGCTCGGGCCGCTGGGGAGCCGCAGCCGCCAGCTCTTCAGGTCGGCCCGGCTCACGAGCACCTGTCCGTCGCGCGCGCGCAGCGTGAGGGCGGCCGGGCTCACCGGCTGGCCATTCAACACCACGGCGAGCCACAGCTCCGTGAGGCTCTGCGGCGGGGGCGCGGCGGCCGCGTGCCCGCGCAGGCTGAGCGTCAGCAGCACCCACCCCGCGGCGGCAGCGAATGCCTGCCTTCTACGAAGTCGGAGCGCTGGCCTCACCGAGCGTGACCGCAGCTTTCACATCTCCCGCGTCGGTGCTGGCGTCCAGGCGCAGAGTCGACCCCACCGGCGCGTCGGCGGCGCTCTTGAAAGTCCAGCCGCGGGTATTGCCGGGCAGGACGTACGTCGCGACGCTTTGGCGAGCCACGACCACCGGCGAGGCGCCACCGGCCAAAGAGAGCTCCACGGCTCCGATCTGGACGTGCGCGTTGCCGGTATTCGTCGCCTGCAGCCGGATGCGTCCCGGCCCGAGCCGCACCGCCTGCCACTGAAGGTTGGAGAACGCAGGGTGCGCCGAGACCACGAACACGGGCATGCTGATGGCGAGGGCCACACGCAGCCCTTGCGCGATCGGCTGCGGCGGCGGCACTTCCCGCAGCACGAGGCGATAGGTGAGCTCGCGCGCCGCATCGGGCGCGCGGCGCAATCCGACCCGCACGATCTGCGAGCCCCCGGGCGGCAGCGTGAAGATCGGCGGCGTCGCCAGAATCTCGGTGGTGGGAGTCAGCACGTCGCGCCCGTCCTGTTGGGTCCAGCGCGAGGTCTCGAGCTGGATGACGCTGGCTTCCGCGCCGGCGTTGCTGACGGTGATGGCGGCTACCGCCTGATCGGGCGACAGCGTGACGCGCACCGGGTTCACCGTGAACGAGCCGGCATGCGACAGCGGCGCGCCGCACAAAAAAAGGGCCAGGCCCAAGGCGGCCTGGCCGGATGTCTGCCGATTCATTTAGCGGGTCCGCGCCTTCAGAACGTGACGGTGGCGGTCACCGTGTCGCTGTAGCTATTGGCAGGCACGTTCTGCCCCGCCGCAACGGCGCCATACACCGTAACGTTGTCCGCGGCGCCCGTACCCGTCACGGCTTCGCCGGTACCCGTCGTGTTGCCCCACACGTCCGTACGGCCGGTATCCTGGTAAAGCGTGTAAGCCAGGACGTCCGAGCCGGAATCCTTCATCTGGCGCAGCGGCGCGGCATCCGTCGAGCCGCCCTCCGGGTCCGTGCCCTGATCGAGTGTGATCGTCGCGGCCGACCCGTTCGTGCACGTCACCGTCACGGTGCCGGTGCCGTCGAGAGGGGTGGTTGCATTCGCCACGACCGGATCGTACGCCCCGAAAGCGACCGGCTGCGTCGTGATGGTGCAGTTGGCGGATACCGTCGCGGTGACCGACAGGCTGGAAGTCGCCGTTGCCGCCTGGACGCCGGATGATGCGGCCAGAGTTAGAGCGGACGCGACCGTCAGGCCGAGCAGCCGCCCGTTGAGCCTCTTCAAGTGCATAAATCACTCCAGGTGAAAGGATGGACCCGTTCTGCCCACCCCGTATCGGACCCGCGCCTCGCGGCTTGAGGGTCATTGGTCCGCAGTGTGTTGCTTTACACAATCTGCCGCTGCGCGGTCGCGCACAGAATTCCAACTCGCGCGCGGAGGTTTCCGCGTGTTGTCACCCGTGACAACATCGGCGCGGTGTTGTCATTCCTGACACGACGGCATCCGAGCGCAGCCCAGGCCCCGCGGTAAGGCATGCCTTGATTACATACCGACTATTTGGTACGCTACCTCGATGGCGTGATGCAAAGGTGGGCTGAGCCATGAGAGAAAGACCGATGTCGCGCCGCAATCTGCTGGGCACCGGTGCATGCGCACTGGCTGCGGCGGCTGTCATGCCGGAGATTGCGGGTGCGCGTGCACGCGCGGGGTTGAGCGCGAAAACCGAGCAGATCGTCCGGAACTACTACGCCGCATGGGAGAAAAAGGATTGGCATGCACTCGACAGTCTGCTGACGGCCGATTTCACGTTCACGAGCCCACTTGACGACCACGACAGCAAGAGCGTCTACAAGAGCCGGTGCTGGACGCCGAACGTCAATCTCATCGAGCACTTCGATCTGCAGCAGATCGCGGGCAGCGGCAACGATGCATTCGTGATGTATGTCGCCTACATCAAGGGCGGCAAAAAGATCGAGAACGTCGAATATCTCCGCATCCGCGACGGCAAGGTCGAGTCGGTCCGCTGCTACTTCGGCGCGCAGAACAGCTACCCAGCCGCACAGAGCTGATCGTGCCCTTCAGCGGGCTCTGCCGGGAGGCGCCTCACTGGGGGTAGCCGCCACTGACGAGCGCTGCCGCGACGCGGCGACACTTGTCCGCCCTCGGCATGCTGAACTCGAGTGTGTTCACATACCTGGTGATGAGGTTGAACACCGCCGCCACGGCGATCGCATCCGCCAATGATTGCTCGCTGACACCGCTTGCGAGCACTGCCACGGCGTCCTCCTCCGACAGCCCCGCAGGTCGCAGCGTCATCTTCTCCAGGAACGCCAAGGTCGCTTTCAATCCTGCGGATATCCGCGCCGAGCGGAAATCCGCGAGCACAGCGTCGACCGACGCACTACCCACGTGGCTCGACGCCACTGCGCTGTGCACATCCGTGCAGCAGGCACAGGCGTTCCACTTCGCCACCAGCGCAGCCATCAGTTCACGCTCGCCGATGCTCCAGGCGCTCGGTCCTCTCATGGCCGCCTGCGTCCACGCCCCCATGGACGTGCCGAGATACATCCGCTGGTCGAGATTGACGCGCAGCGCATTCGCGCCCCGGCGCCGCGTCCCCGAAGCCCAGGAAATCATCCGCAGCAGCAGACGGTCGTTGACCCGCCCGCTGAGATCAACCTCTCTCACAAGCATGACGGCTTTGCTCCAGGATAGTGCTCCCCGCGCATGGCGCGCGCTAAAACTCGTACTTCAGGTTGACGTAGAAGGTGCGCAGCGTCGGATCCGAGAAAGTCGAGCTGTAGCCGGCGGTAAAGTTGGCGGTAGAGTTTGTAAAGGGCGGAATCGTGTTGAGCAGATTGCGAACCCCGAGCAGTACCGTGAGTCCGCGGATCGGCTTGTAGGCCGCGTAGACATTCCAGGTCGACTGGCTGCCCACGATTCTCTGCGGGCCGACGCCGTATAGACCGGTATTGAACTGGTCGATGTAGGACGAGAAGAAGCGGTTCTCCAGCCCACCGCCATACAGGCCGCCCGGGCTCGCCCAGTCGATCCTGAAGGTGTGCTCCCAGCGCATCGCCGGCGGATTTCCCTGGTTGTACCAGCCGACGAGATTCAGCTCGGGGCCGCCCGTGTACTCCTGCAGCCGATACTCGGTGATCGCGGTCCCTTCCAGATCCTCGTGGAACGACCCGAGAAAGGTCCGCTGCTGGTATTCGACGCTCAGATCGAACCCGTCGGTGGTGATGCCGCCGGTATTCTGCTCATTTTGCAGAATGTACCCGCAGGTCGGGGCGGTGTAAGGGATGCAATCCGCGCCCAGGGCAATCGACTCGGTGAGGGTCCCGGACGAGTTCAACACGTAATCATCGGCGAATTCCGTCGGATTGCCGTAGATGGCCGTATCCGGAACGGTACGAATGGAGTTCTTGAGAAGGATTCTATAGTAGTCGATCGTAATGCCGAGATTGCGGATCGGCTCGAAGATGACGCCGAAATCGAAGTTCTGCGAGGTCTCGGGCTCCAGATGCCGGTTGCCGCCGGCCAGCCCCAGGCCTTGCGATACACAAACCCCTGGCGTGAATTCCGCGTTGTAGTTTCCGGGCGTGCAGTACGGATTTCCTCCCTGACCGATGTCGCCGCCGGTCGCGGAGATGACATTGGGGAAATACAGATCGAAGAGAGTGGGCGCGCGGAAGCCCGTGGATGCGCTCCCCCTGAGGGTCAGCAGATGGAACGGCTGATACCGGACCGACAGCTTGCCGTTGTTGGTCGTACCGAAATCGCTGTAGCGATCCTCCCGATCGGCGATGTCGACATCGAGATGCTTCGACATCGGCACATCCAGCTCCGCGAAGACGGCCTGGACCTGACGGCTTCCGTTGATGACGACGGGCGCAAATGCGGTCGCGGAGACCAGCAAGGGGTCCAGGGCGGTGGTCGCAGTATTGAAGGTGTCACCCTCGACGCTGACGCCGAGCGCCACGGTCGCCGGAGTGCCGGCGTTGAAGGCATCGCCCAGCTCATGGCTCACGTTGCCATCGGTGCTCCACCGCGTCACCTTGCCGTTGAAGTACGGGCCGTTCACATAAGTGCTGTCGATGAACGCCTGCCCCGCGGCGCTCTGGGGACCGAATGGATTGACCAGATTGCTGAGGACACCGTCGGGCGAGGCGAGCGCGGGTTGCGTGGCGGTGGGGTCGTCTTCATCCGGGTTACCGCCGTCGGAGTCCTGTGTGTTCGTGTTCTGGCTGTAGTTGAGATTCAGCTTGTAATCCCAGCCCGCGGCGACACCGGAAAACGTCACCAGAGCCCGTTGCTCGGTGTTGATATCTCCGAAGAAGCGGTTATTGTCGGGGTCGGTCCAGATCGCGTCGATGGGGTCGGTCAGATCCGGCGGGCCGCTGCAAGGACCGCCGGTCGCCTGCACATTACAGGTCAGCTCGGCGGCCGTCGGAAAATACGTCGGGTCCGCCTGGGGCGTCATGACGAAATCGTAGAACGTAGGACCGCTCCAGATGGTCACTTCGGAGCGGGTATAGAAATACTGGACGGTCAGTGTATTGTTGGCTGGCAGCGCTTTGGTGAAGGACAGCAGGCCGGACGCTTCGCTCGATTTCGGCAGCAGGTCCGTCGCGGCCGAATACTCGTAGGCGCAGTTGTCGAAATACCGGGTGACGAACGGATTGCCCGTGCACGCCGGGTAATCGGCCTGCCATGCATTGCCGTTGGCATCGACGACGGTCGCCGGAAAGGTTCCGGGATTATTGGTATTGAACAGGCCCTCTGCCGGATCGAAACCGGTGGCGGAAAACGACCGCTGGGTCGCTATCAGCTCGTCCTGCTTGCTGTAGCTTCCTGTGAGCATCACGTTGTAGCCGTTGTCGATCAGGTCTCCGTGCCCGAAGGTGAAATTCATGTCACCCGAGGCGCCGCCCGGCTCCTGCGGGCGATTGATGTCGGCGTCGACCTCGCCACCCTGGAAATCCTTGCGGGTGATGAAGTTGATCACCCCGGCGATCGCGTCCGAGCCGTAGAGCGACGAGGCGCCGTCCCGCAGCACCTGGATGCTCTGCAGCGCCGAGAACGGAATGCCGCTGAGGTCGACCGCATCGCCCGTATTCGCGTTGTTGGCCAGCCGTTGGCCGTCCAGAAGTATCAGGGTACGGCCCTGTTGCAGGTCACGCAGGTTGGCGAAGGACTCGCCCGCGGAGTACGTGCCGATGGATGTGGCGATGTTCACCCCCGGCACGTTCGCGCTGATCTGATCGACCGCCTGCTCCACGTTCACGATGCCCATGTTCTTGAGGGCCGAGGTCTGGATGATGGTCACGGGCTCCGCGGTCTCCGCCGCGGGCCGGGCTATCAGGGAGCCCGTGACCACGATGGTGGCGAGCACCGGGGTGGCGGCCGAGCTGCCGCTCGTGGACGCCGGCGGCGCGACCACCTGTTGCGGTGAGGCGGGGTTGGCCGGCTGCGAAGCGGCGGCCTGCTGAGCATGCGCCGCGAGAGCGTCCGTCGCCAAAGCGACGAGCGCGGCGCAGGCGAGTGTCTGTCTGACGGAGTGTCTGATAGCGTGACTGACGGCCATTACGATATCCCCCAAGTTGTTGTTCGGGCGCCACGACCATACCGAATTATCGGTACACTATACCGACTAATTGGTATGGTCAAGGGGTTGCCTGCGCGCCACGCGCACTCCGCCGGCCGCGGCAGGCCGACTTCCAGGGCGTATGGACCCTGGCCCGCGGGACGCGGGCTATATCAGCAGGCGGGAGTTCGTGCGCCCCGCGGTTGGGGCGAGCGCATCAGTGCTTCTGGGAAGGGGCGCGGCCGCTTCGATGCCGGGGTTGCTGGCCGAACAACAGCTCGATGTACCGCCGCAGATGATCGAGGCATTCGGCTGCGACGGCAGCGTCTCCATGTGCTTTCGCCAGGATGAAGGCGCCGTGAATGACCGCCGTGATGTGGCGCCCGAGGCTTTCCGCGGTCCAGCTTGCGCGAATGCCGTGATCGCGCATGGCCTCGCGTATGTCGGCTTCGAGCCCTTGCGCGTGGCCGATGATGTCGAGCGCGCAGGCCGCGCTCACATCCGGGTGGGTCCGGTACGCTTCCTGGACGATCGTGCCGGCGAAGCAGGTGAATTCGGGCAGGTCGCCCGTGAGCAGCGCCTTGCGAAACTCGACATAAGCGATGAGCCGGCCGAGTGCCTCGGCAGCGCCGTGATAGGGCGCTGCGGCGAAGAGCTCCATCGAGCGCGCATGCCAATACTCCGCCGCGGCCAGGACCAGGTCCTCCTTGCTCTTGAAGTGATGGAAGAAGCTTCCCTTGGTCAACCCCGCTTCGGCGCAGACGTCCTCGATCCGGGTTGCGCTGTACCCCTTGGTGCGCACCACCTTCAGCGTCGCGTCCAGAAGCCTCAATTTGGATTCGTGCAGTGGCTGTCTCATGTGCCTCTACCAGGCCGCGCCCGTATGTGCCGACTAGTCGGTATGACGGCCGACTGCAAGTATGCACTTTTTGCCATTACTGGGGGCAATCTGGCACCCATAAATCGGGGCGAACTGGCGTCCCCGCAGCCTGCGACCCGGCTGAAGCGCT
>JASHVV010000088.1 GCA_030044385.1 Gammaproteobacteria bacterium | reverse complement strand
ACCTCCCGCACGACGCGGGGCAGCTTCTCCGGTCCCAGCACGATCAGCGCCAGGACGAAGATGACCAGGATCTCGGAGAATCCGATATCGAACATGGAGATTCAGAACCGCAGAAATGCACTCGCGGGCCTCGCGGCCGCGTCGGACGCTCCGCCCGCGGTCACGGGAGGCTCAGGCGCTCCGCTCGCTCTTGGCGGCCGCCTCGGCTTTGGGGGCGGCTTTCGCCTCGGGAAACTCGGCATCGGGGGTGTCGGACCGGATCTGCCGGCGCTGCGATGCGGCGGTGGTCTCCTCCTGGTCGCCCTCGCTCATCGCCTTCTTGAAGCCGCGCACGGCATGGCCCAGGTCCTCGCCGACGCTGCGGAGCTTCTTGGCCCCGAAAACGACGAGCACCACGACCAGGATGATCAGCAGCTCCTTCATTTCCATAAAGCTTGAACTCCGCTCCGCTTACGCGTGAGAGAACATAATAGAAACGGGAATCATAGGACAAAGGACTGCTTTCGACCGAGAAAATTCGAAATTCCGAGACTTCAGGCCGCTCCCGGCCGGGCCCGGGTCTCCAGCCAGGCTCAGGTCTCCAGCCAGAAGGTGACCGGTCCATCATTGATCAGCTCGACCTGCATGTCGGCGCCGAATTCGCCGGCCGCCACCGGTGAGTGCGCCTGCACGGCCTGCGCCAGCAGATAGCCGAAGAGCGCCCGCGCCTCCTCGGGGGCGGCTGCGGTGCTGAACCCGGCCCGGGTGCCCTTGCGGGTGTCGGCCGCCAGGGTGAACTGCGGCACGAGCAGCAATCCGCCGCCGGTTTCCCGCAGCGACCGGCTCATTCTCCCGTCCGCATCGGGAAAGATACGGTACGCCAGCAGCCGCTCGAGCAGCCGATCGGCCGCCGCGCGATCGTCCCCCCGCCGCACGCCCACCAGCGCCAGGATGCCGCGGCCGATCTCTCCGAGAGGCCGCCCGCCCGTGCTGACCGAGGCGCGCGCGGTGCGTTGGATGAGGCCGATCATGAGAAGCTCCCCCGAAGAGATCGCGACCCGCTGGCGTCCGGCACGGCGGGTCCGATAAGATGCGTCGCGATTTTGCGCACCGGGCCGGAGAAAACGATGGCGGGACGTTGGTTGCGTTCACAAGTGCGTTCAAGCATGCGGGTTGCCGCGACAGCCCTCAGAGTCGGCGTGGCCGTCGGCCTCGGGTCGCTCATGGCGGCTCCGGCCTTCGGGCAGCAGGCACAGCCGGCGCCCAATCCGCAGCGGGGCCGCATCGTGGCCTCCACCTGCCTCGGTTGCCACGGCATCGAGGGCTACCGCAACGCCTATCCGGATTATGCGGTGCCGCGCCTCTCCGGTCAGCACGCGGATTATCTCGTCACGGCGCTGCAGGAGTATCGGAGCGACGCGCGCCAATACCCCACGATGCACATGCAGGCACTGTCGCTTTCCGACCAGGACATGGCCGACGTCGCCGCCTATCTGGCCGGTACCCCGCTCGTCGCCACGAGCACCGCCAGCCCGACGAAGGTGCCGCAGCCGGCGCTCGTGTGCACCTCCTGTCATGGCATCGACGGGGTCGGCGTGGCGCCGATGTATCCGTCGCTCGCCGGACAGCACGCCAGTTACATCGAGCGTGCGATCCACGAATATCAGACGGGCTATCGCAAGAATCCGATCATGAACGGCATGGCGGCCACACTGAAGCCCGCGGACATCGCCGTCATCGCCGACTACTTCAGCCGCCTGCAGCCGGGACTCCATACGGTACCCCGGCCCTTCTTCAGGTGGACGGAGCCGAAGGCCCAGGCCCAAAGCAGGTAAGCGAGCGGCCCAGGGCCATTCCCTGGGCCGCCCGAGCTCATTTCACCTGCACCGGCACGAAGATCCGCTCGTCGCCCCGCTGGATCAGCAGCGCCACGTGGCCGCGCGAGCTCTGCACCGCGGAGCGCAGCTGGCCGGCCGTGGCCACTCGCTGGCCATTGGCCGCGAGCACGACGTCGCCCGGCTGAATACCGGCATCCTCGGACGGACCGCTGACGCCTTCCACCAGCAGCCCGCCGTGGGTGTGGGTCTGCTGCTGCTCATCGCCCGTCAACGGCCGCACCGCAAGGCCGAGGCTGCCGCCCTGCTGCTGCGGACGCTGCGCGGAGGCAACCTGCTCGGCGCCCATGGAGCCGAGCTTCACGCTCATGTCCCGGCTGGCGTGATCGCGCCAGATGGTCAGGTGCACCGTCGTGCCCGGCATGAGGCTGGCGATCCGGACCGGTAGCTGGCTCGAGGTCTGCACCGGGTCGCCGTTGAGCGCGAGGATCACGTCGCCCGGCTGAATGCCCGCCCGCGCGGCGGGACCGCCCTGCTCGACGGTCGAGACCAGCGCGCCTTCCGGCTCCGGCAGGCCGAAGGAGTCGGCGAGGCCCTGATCGACGTTCTGGATCATGACCCCGAGCATGCCGCGCTCCACGTGGCCGGTGGTCATGAGCTGATGCGCCACCTGCATGGCGACGTTGATCGGGATCGAGAACGACACGCCCATGTAGCCGCCGGTGCGGCTGTAGATCTGCGAATTGATGCCGACCACCCGGCCCTGCATGTCGAACAGCGGGCCGCCGGAGTTGCCGGGGTTGATCGGCACGTCCGTCTGGATGAAGGGCACGTAGCCGGAGTCCGGCAGGGTGCGCCCCTTGGCGCTGACGATGCCGGCGGTGGCGCTGTTGTCGAAGCCGAACGGCGCGCCGATCGCGAGCACCCACTGCCCGACCTGCAGCGAGTTGGAATCGCCCAGGTTGACGGTCGGCAGGTGATCGGCGGGAATCTTGATCACCGCGACGTCGGCGGTCTTGTCGACTCCGATCACTTTGGCGGTGTACTCGCGGCGATCGGTGAGCTGCACGGTCACCCGGGTGGCGCCCTCGACCACGTGTGCGTTGGTGAGGATGATGCCGTCCGGCTGGATGAGGAAGCCCGAGCCCTCGCCGCGAATCGGCTCCTCCTCCGGCGGCGCCTGGAACGGCAGGCCGCGGAAGAAGGGCGCGAACGGGCTGTTGGGCCCGAAGGGATTGTCCTGCCCCTCGGCGGGCGACTTCTCGATGACCCGGATGTTGACCACCGCGGGGCCGAACTTCTTCACCAGCGTGGTGAAGTCCGGCAGCATCACGGACACGCCGCCGCGCGAGGTCACTGCCGCGGGAGGCGGGGAGCCCTGCGCGTGCGCCGTGGCCGGCGCGGCGACGCCATAGAGCGCGGCCAGCGGCGCGGCGCCCAGCACGACGCCGAGCACGCCCGCGACCAATGGATTGCGAACTGCAGTCCTGACTGTCATCTTTCTCTCCACGAGCCGGTTCTGGATACGGCCCGCAGAATAG
>JASHVV010000087.1 GCA_030044385.1 Gammaproteobacteria bacterium | reverse complement strand
GACACATTGCTTGACCTTGTCGAGGAACCGCTCCCGGTCGAACGGCACCTCGGGAAGAAGGATGACGTGCGGCGGCTCTCCCGCCTTGCGGCCGGCGAGGCCCGCGGCCGCCGCGATCCAGCCGGCGTGCCGTCCCATCACCTCGAAGACAAACACCTTGGTCGAGGTCCGCGCCATGGAGGCGACGTCCAGTGCCGCTTCACGCGTGGACACCGCGATGTACTTGGCTACCGAGCCGAACCCCGGGCAGCAGTCGGTATGCGGCAGATCGTTGTCCACCGTCTTCGGCACGCCGACGCAGGTGATGGGGTACCCCAGGGACTCGCCGATCTGCGAGACCTTGAGGGCCGTATCCATCGAATCGTTGCCGCCGTTGTAGAAGAAATAGCCGATGTCGTGGGCGCGGAAGACCTCGATCAGCCGCTCGTACTCCGCGCGGTTCTGCTCGAGGCCCTTCAGCTTGAAGCGCGCCGAGCCGAAGGCCCCGGCGGGAGTGTGCTTCAGTCCGCGGATGACGGCAGGGCTTTCGCGACCGACGTCGATCAGATCCTCCGTGAGCGCCCCGACGATGCCGTCGCGGCCCGCGTAAATCTTGCCGATATGCCGCGATTGCCGCATGGCCGTCTCGATGACGCCGCAGGCCGATGCATTGATCACGGCGGACACACCGCCGGACTGGGCGTAGAACGCATTTCTCTTGGACATCGCTTTTTTCATGGCGTCTGAAGGTCCCACAGGTGAGGCAAAGGTGAGCCAAAGGTAAGCCAAAAGGTAATCAAGAGGCACGGGAAAGGAAAGCGCGCCGGCGCCCGTTTGACCTGGCCCCCCGGCGCCGGTAACGTGGCGAGCCTTTCGCTGCAGTCAGGTCTCGATAAGTCTCATGCGCATCGTCCTGTTGGGGGCCCCGGGATCGGGGAAGGGCACGCAGTCTCAGCGCCTGGTCGAGCGTCACGGCATCCCGCAGGTCTCCACCGGCGACCTGCTGCGCGCCGCCGTCGCCAAGGGCTCGCCGCTGGGCCTGAAGGCCAAGGAAGCCATGGCCGCCGGCCGCCTGGTCGCGGACGAGATCGTTCTCGGCATGATCCGCGAGCGACTCTCGGAGCCCGACACTCGCGGCGGCTTCATCCTGGATGGCTTCCCGCGCAACCTGGCGCAAGCCCGTGCGCTCGATGCGCTCTTGCGCGAGATCGGCCAACCGCTCGAGGCCGTCGTGCAGATGGAGGTCGACTACGGCGAGCTGTCCCGCCGCATCTCCGGCCGGCGCACCTGCGCCGACTGCGGCCGCGTCGTGAACCTCCTGACCTCGCCTCCCGGCGAAGCCGAGCGCGACCCCTGCCCCAAGACCGGCAAGCCCCACCGTCTCTTCCAGCGCCCCGACGACAACGAATCCACCGTCACCGAGCGCCTCAAAGTCTACGAGCAGCAAACCCGCCCCCTCGTAGATTTCTACCGCGACCAATCCCTCCTCCGCACCATCAACGCCGAAGGCTCCGTCGCCGACGTAGAGCAGCGCCTGGAGCGCGCTCTAGCAAAGTAGGAGCGCAGCGCAAAATGCCCCTGGGCCAGAAGCTGATCGCCAGGACGGCGATCCGCTAGCCTCCATGGGTTCGCCGCATGCGGCGAACGCCCGCGCGGGACCGCGCGGGCCGGGTGCCCTGCCGCCAGGGAAGGCCACAGTGACGCGCCTGACGGCGTTCTGGCCCAGGGGCATTTTGCGCTGCGCTCCGCCCCCCGAGTCGTAACAATCTCTCTTACATCGCGCCCAGCAACTTCTCGCCAAGGACAGCACGCCGCCAGCCGCGCAACGCAGCGATGTCCCGTCCGCCCTCCGCCACCCGCTCCAGGTCGCGCCGCGTAGCCAGCACCTCCGGACTGATCTCCAGCTCCGCCGCAATCTCCTGAACCAGTGCCCCGAGCTTCTTCACCAGCGCGCTCTTCCCCGGATCCGGCCGCTCCCGCCCCTCCAGCGCCGGCGCCGGCTCCGGCACATTCGCCGCCGCGATACAGGCCAGCAGCTCCTCGCCGCAATGCCGTACCACCCCCTCAGGCATCTCCGCGATCGCCTCCAACGCCGCCCGCGACCGCGGCACCCGCACGATCAGCTCGCGCAGCACCGAATCATCGAGAATCCACCCCCGCGGCCGGTTCCGCTCCACGGCGCGGCGCTCCCGCCAGGCCGCCAGTCCGCGCGCCAGGCCTTCCCGGGAGGCGTCCAGTCCCCGCAGCCCCTTCACACGCCGCCAAGCCTCCTCCGGGTCCGTGGCGAGAGCGCCTGCGTCCGCGAGGCCCTCGAGCTCCTCGGCGAGCCAGGCCCGCCGGCCGAGCTTCTCGAGGCGCTCCTCGAGCACGAGCTGCAGCGGGACCAGATGGCGCACGTCGTCGCGCGCATACTCGATCTGCTCCGGCGAGAGCGGCCGGCGCGACCAGTCGGTGCGGGTATGCGCCTTCGGCAACTCGATGCCGAGCAGCCGGCGAGTGAGCTCCGCATAGCCGATCTGCGCGGCGAACCCCGCGAGCGCGGCCGCGATCTGCGTATCAAACACGGGCCGCACCAGCCCGACCGCCGGCAGGAGAACCTCGAGGTCCTGGCGCGAGGCATGCATCACTTTCACGATCCCGCCGGCGGTGAGCGGGCCGGCGAGCGCGCCGAGATCGCTCACCGCGATCGGATCGACGCACACGGCGTCGGGGCCTGCCGACACCTGAATGAGGCAGAGCTCCGCGCGATAGGTGCGCTCGCGGAGAAACTCGGTGTCGAGTCCGATGCTCGCGAGCGAGCCGAGGCGCGCGGCGAGATCGGTGACGGCGTCGGCAGTGTCGGCGATGTGATGCAATGGCGCAGCGGATGATCTGTACAATTCGGGCGCATTATGCACGTTCACATTTTGGGAGTTTGCGGGACCTTCATGGGCGGCGTCGCCGCCATCGCGCGCGCCGCCGGCCACCGCGTCACGGGGTCCGATCGGAACGTCTATCCGCCGATGAGCACGCAGCTCGAGGCGCTCGGGATAGAGCTCATGGAAGGCTACGATGCCGCGCAGCTCGATCCCGCGCCCGACGTAGTGGTCGTGGGCAATGTCATGACGCGCGGCCAGCCCGTCGTCGAGGCGCTGCTCGACCGTGGTATTCCCTATGCATCGGGTCCGGAATGGCTGTCGCGTGAGGTGCTGCGTGACCGCTGGGTGCTGGCCGTGGCCGGCACCCACGGCAAGACCACCACGTCCTCGCTCCTCGCCTGGATCCTCGAGCACTCGGGGCTCGAGCCCGGATTCCTCATCGGCGGCGTGCCCGCGAACTTCGGCACCAGCGCGCGGCTCGGCGCCGCACCCTTGGGGGCGCGTGCGCCGTTCGTCATCGAGGCGGACGAGTACGACACCGCTTTCTTCGACAAGCGCGCGAAGTTCGTCCACTACCGGCCGCGCACGCTCATCCTGAACAATCTCGAGTACGACCACGCCGACATCTACCCCGACGTCGCCGCGATCGAGCGCCAGTTCCATCACCTGGTGAGAACGGTGCCCGGGGGCGGCCGTATTGTCTGGAATGCCGCTGACGAGCGCCTGCAGGAGACGCTCGCGATGGGTTGCTGGACGCCGCTCGAGGGGTTCGCCGGCCGCACCGTCGCGGCGGCGCACTGGACGGCGCGCGCGGCGGGCGGCGTCGAGGATTTCTCCTGCTTCGAGGTCCTCGAGCGCGAACGTCCGCGCGGCACGGTGCAGTGGGGCCTCATCGGCGCCCACAACATGGAGAATGCCCTTGCGGCGATCGCGGCCGCGCGGCACGTCGGCGTCACCGTTGAGCGCGCAATCGACGCTCTACATTCGTTCGCGGGAGTGGCGCGCCGCATGCAGCTTCGCGGCGAAGCGAACGGTGTGCGAGTGTACGATGACTTCGCTCATCATCCGACGGCGATCGCCACCACCATCGACGGGTTGCGGCGGCGCGTCGGCAAGGAGCGCATCGTCGCGGTCCTGGAGCCTCGTTCCAACACCATGCGCATGGGTGTCCATCGCGATTCGCTCGCGGGCTCTCTGGCCGGGGCGGACGAGGTCTGGCTGTATACGCCCGCCGACCTCGGCTGGGACGCCGGCGCGGTGCTCGCCACGCTCGGCCACCGCGGGCATGGCCGCGGCGATGTGGATGGGCTCGCGCGGGATCTCGCGCAATCCCTGCGGTCGGGCGATCACGCGCTCATCATGAGCAACGGCGGCTTTGGCGGCCTGCACGGCAAGCTGCTGGACGCGCTCGCACGCCGTAGAGCCACGACAGGCCAAGACCCAACACCACCGTCCAGCCGAGCACCAGCCAGCCGGTGAAGCCGTCGTGGCGGCTGAGAAGGAACTCGAGCGGCGAGGCGCGATTCGGCTGCGACAGCTCGTGGGCGACCAACATCACCCACACCCAGCCGGCGTGCAGCCCCATTCCCGCCGCGGTATTGCCGGTGATCGAGCGCACGAGGGCCAGCACCGCGCCGACCGCCGTCAGGCAGAGAAACGCATCCGCGATCCCGAGCGGATGGTCGAAGGACTGCAGCGTGCCGTGCAGGAGCGCCACGCCGCTCCAGGCGGTGACCTGTGCGGCGGGGATGTGGAAGCTGCCGAGAAAATGGGTCCACGCATAGACCACGGAGGTCAGCACGATCGCGGCGGCGGTGCCGGACTCCCGCTCGATGCCGGCATACATCGCGCCACGCAGCGCCGTCTCCTCGATCAGGCCGACGGCCAAGCCGCTCGCGAGCCGCTTGCCGACCAGCGCCGCCAGCGCGCCGGCGCCGTAGCCCGCGGCCTTGCGGAAGTCGAGCAGCCCCAGTGCCGCCATGGACGCGGCCACCGCCGACATCGTGATCGCCCCGATCCCGAGCCCGATGCCGAGCTCACGCAGGTAGATGGCGCGCGGCGCCCCGAAGCCGAGACTGCCGCGATCGGCGAGCCGCAGCCGGCGGGCCACCAGGACGAAGCCGACCAGAAATCCCAGCATCCCGATCCGCTCCCCGATGCGGTGGAAGGGGAATTCGAAATGCGGCTGCAGCAGCAGCCACGCCGGGTACGTGAGCGCGGCCATCGCGGCCAGGCTGGCTGCGATCAACAGGAGAAACCAGGCGAAGGCGCGCATGCGGATGCGGATCCAACCGTCTTGGGGGTGCGCATTGTTCGCGCAACCGGCCTTTGTGCGCAAATCCGCAGT
>JASHVV010000086.1 GCA_030044385.1 Gammaproteobacteria bacterium | reverse complement strand
GCCGCCCTCACGGCGCTGATGATTCTGCTTTTTCTCGGGACCTGGCGCAGCACGCTGATCGTCACCATCTCCATTCCGCTGTCGATCATCTCGGCGATCATCCTGCTCGATGCGCTCGGCCAGACGATCAATCTCATGACGCTCGGCGGCCTCGCGCTCGCGGTCGGCATTCTGGTGGACGATGCCACGGTCACCATCGAGAACATCAACCGCTACCTCGAGGAAGGGCGGGACGTGGAAGCGGCGATCGTCGCGGGCGCGCAGCAGATCCTGCTGCCGGCGTTCGTCTCGACCCTGTCGATCTGCATCGTGTTCGTGCCGATGTTCCTGCTCTCGGGCGTGGCGCGCTACCTGTTCGTCCCCATGGGCGAGGCGGTCGTGTTCGCCATGCTGACCTCGTTCGTGCTCTCCCGAACGCTGGTGCTCACGCTCGCCAAGTACTGGCTGCGGACGGCCGCGCAGGAGCACGCCGCGGCTGCAACGGCCGGACCGCTCAAGCGCCTGCAGCGGCGCTTCGAGGCCGCCTTCGAGAGCGCTCGCGGACGCTATCGGATGCTGCTCGAGGGCGCCCTGCGCCACAGGGGCCGGCTGATCCCGCTCTTCCTCGCCGGCGCGGCCGCCTCATTGCTGATCTATCCGGCGCTCGGGCGCAACTTCTTTCCGGCAGTCGATGCCGGCCAGATCAAGCTGCACCTGCGCGGACCGACCGGCATGCGCGTCGAGGACACCGCGGCGCTCGTCGACCGTGTCGAGGCGGCGGTACGGCAGGTGATTCCGCCGTCCGAAATCGCGAGCGTCGTCGACAACGTCGGCCTGCCGGTGTCGAGCATCAACATGACCTACAACAACTCGGGCACCATCGGCAGCAGCGATGCCGATATCCTGATCTCGCTCGAGCCGAGCCACGCGCCGACCGCGGATTACGTGGCCCGGCTGCGCCAGCGCCTGCCGCTCGAGTTTCCGGGCACGAGCTTCGCCTTCCTGCCCGCGGACATCGTGAGTCAGATTCTCAACTTCGGCGCGCCGGCTCCCATCGACGTGCAGGTCGTGGGTCCGAGCCCCGATAACCGCCGGGTCGCCGACCGGCTGCTGGACTCGTTCCATCACATCCCCGGGCTCGCGGACCTGCGCATCCAGCAGGTGTTCAACCTGCCCGAGCTCGAGGTGCGCACCGATCGCACGCGCGCCGAGCAGCTCGGCATCACGGAGTCCGACATCGCGAACGACCTGCTGCTGACGCTCTCGGGCAGCGGCCAGATCGCGCCGACCTTCTGGCTGAACCCGCAGAACGGGATCTCCTATCCGGTCGTCGCGCAGGCGCCGCAGTACCTGATGACTTCGCTGCAGGACCTGGACGATGTCCCGATCGATGCACCGGGCGGGACGCAGGTCCTCGGCGGCCTGGCGACGATCAGCCGCGGTTTCGGTCCGGCCGTCGTCTCGCACTACGACGCGCAGCCGATCATCGACATCTACGGCGCCGTGCAGGGCCGGGATCTGGGCTCGGTGGCGCAGGGCATCCGCGCGCAGATCGCCCGGTGGAACGGGAAGCTGCCGCGCGGCACCCGGGTCCTGCTGCGCGGACAGGTCGAGACCATGCTGCAGTCGTACACCGGGCTGGGCGTCGGCCTGATCGGGGCGATCCTGCTGGTGTATCTGCTGATGGTCGTCAACTTCCAGTCGTGGACGGACCCGTTCATCATCATCGCGGCGCTTCCGGCCGCCCTGGCCGGCATCGCCTGGATGCTGCTCGCCACGGGCACGACGCTGAGCGTGCCCGCGCTCACCGGCGCCATCATGGCGGTGGGCGTTGCGACGGCAAACAGCATTCTGGTCGTGACCTTCGCCCGCGAGCGGCTCGCGGCGGGCGCCGCGCCCCTGCAGGCCGCGCTCGATGCCGGCGTCACCCGTTTCCGCCCCGTGTTGATGACCGCGCTCGCGATGATCATCGGCATGCTGCCGATGGCGCTCGGGCTCGGCGATGGCGGCGAGCAGAACGCGCCCCTGGGGCGGGCGGTCATCGGCGGACTGTTGCTCGCGACGGTCGCCACGCTCGTATTCGTACCGGCGGTGTTCGCCGCGATTTATGACCGGCGCAGGAGCGTGCGCGCCGAGCCGACCCCGCAATGAAGTGAGGCACTCATGGATCAATCAGTGACTTCCGAAGACGAGACCTACCGCTTCGTCCCGACGGCAAGGGGCGGCGGCTCGCGGGTTTACCTGCGCATGGGCGCCGCTGCGGCGCTCGTGGCTCTCGCGGCGCTCGCGTGGATCGTCCACGGCCGGCATCAGGCCGAGGCGGCGTTGAGCCTGCAAACCGAGACGGACGCGGTGCTGGCGGTAGCGACTGCGTTGCCGCAGCCCGACGGCGCCGCGACGGAGCTGGTGCTTCCCGGCAGTCTCGCGGCCGATTATCAAGCGCCGATCTACGCGCGGACCAGCGGTTATGTCAGGCGCTGGTACGTGGATATCGGGGCGAAGGTGCACCAGGGCGAGCTGCTCGCCGACATCGAGTCGCCCGAGGTCGATCAGCAGCTGCACCAGGCGCAGGCGGACCTCGCCGTGGCGCGGGCCAACCAGAAGATCGCCGATCTCACGGCGCAGCGCTGGCGTCGGCTGCGCGCCACCGACTCGGTGTCCAGGCAGGAGGCGGATGAGAAGGTGAGCGCGGCGCGGGCGAGCGATGCGCAGGTGCTGGCCGCGCGCGCCAACGTGTCGCGGCTGCGCCAGCTCGCCGGCTTCGAGCGCGTCGTCGCGCCGTTCGGCGGCGTCATCACGGCGCGCAACACCGACATCGGCGATCTCATCGATGCCGGCAGCGGCAGCGGCGCCGCGCTCTTCGGCATTGCCGATACCAGCCGGCTGCGGCTCTACGTCCGGGTTCCCCAGGACGATGCCGCGGCGATGCGGCCGGGGCTCACGGCCGGGCTGCACATGCCGGGCAGACCCGGAGTCGTCTATCGGGCGTCGGTCGCCACGACGGCGAGCGCGATCGACCCGGCTACCCGGACACTGCTGGTCGAGCTCTTCGTGGACAACAGCCGGGGCGAGCTTCTGCCGGGGGCTTATGCGGAGGTGCATTTCCGCGTGCCGCCGCAGGCTGCCGGACACTCCTTCCTGTTGCCGGCGAACGTGCTGCTCTTCCGCGGCGACGGCCTGCACGTCGCGACGGTCGACGCGCGGGATCGAGTCGAGCTCAAGCCGGTGACCATCGGACGCGATTACGGCGCGCAGATCGAGATCGTCTCGGGCCTTTCGGCCGCCGATCACGTCATTCTGAGCCCGCCCGACTCTCTGACGAGCGGCGCGCTCGTGCGCGTCGTCAAGCGGGTGGGTCCGGAGGTCTGATGCACGGGATCCGGCCAGGGCGCCTCGCCGCGCTCACCGCCGTGCTCGGCGCCGCCGTTTTGCCCGGCGCCTGCTCGCTCGCACCGCGCTATGTGGCGCCCGCTGCGCCGAAGGTCGATCATTTCGTGGAGGCGGGCGGCTGGATGCCCGCTCATCCGGCCGACGGGGGGCCGCGCGGCGACTGGTGGACGGCGTTCCACGAGCCGACGCTGGATGATCTCGAGCGACGGCTGTCGCGCTCGAATCCGGATCTGCAGGCCGCGGTCGCGCGCCTGAGCGAGGCGCGGGCGGTCGCTTTGAGCGCGCGGTCCGCAGAGTATCCCACACTCGATGCGGATGCGTCGGCGACGCGCGAGCGCTCCTCAGCCAACTCACCGCTGGCCAACCTGCTCGGCAACAAGGCCAGCACTTATGACGACCTCGTGGGCGATCTCAGCTTCGCATGGGAGGTCGACCTCTTCGGGCGGCTGCGCAATGCTTCCGCGGCGGCGCGAGCGCAAGCCCAGGCCAGCGCCGCGGATCTCTCGGCCGTGGAGCTGTCCTTGCGCGCCGAGCTCGCGACCGATTACTTCGCGCTGCGCGGCGCGGATGCGACGACGCAACTGCTCGAGGATGCGGTACATGACTATGACCGCGCCTATGAGGTGACGGACAATCGCTACCAACAGGGTATCGCGGCGGCAACCGACGTCGAGCAGGCGGACACGCTGCGCCAGAACGCCCGGGCGCAACTCGCTGCCGTGCGTCTGCAGAGAGCGCAGCTCGCGCACGCGATCGCCGTCATGGTCGGAGAGCCTCCCTCGCGCTTCAAGATCGCGCCTGGCGCGCTCGCCGGCTCGCCGCCGGCGTTCGATCCGGGACTCCCCTCGACCCTGCTGCAGCGCCGGCCCGATGTGGCCAGCGCGGAGCGGGCGGTCGCCGCGGCCAATGCGCAGATCGGCGTGGCGCGCGCGGCCTGGTTCCCCGTCTTCTCACTGAGCGGCGCCGCCGGCTACGAAAGCACGGTGGCCTCCACCTGGCTCGACGCCCCGAGCCGCTTCTGGTCGATCGGCCCCGGCGGGTCGCTGCCGCTGCTCGATGCCGGAGCGCGACTCGCCGGCGACCGGCAGGCCTGGGCGGTATACGACGAGTCGGTGGCCAATTACCGCAAGACGACCTTGGTCGCTTATCAGGAAGTCGAGGACAGCCTGGTGGCCCTGCATCGGCTGGCGCAGGAGCGCGCGGCGGATGAGGCCGCGGCCGTCGCGGCGGGACAGTCGGCGTATCACGCGGATCAGCGTTACCTGGCCGGCGTGGCGGACTACCTGGAAGTGGCCAGCACGCATACCGCGGCGCTGCAGGCGGAGCGCGCCGCGCTCTCGGCGCGCGTGGCCGAATTCCAGGCCACAATCGCCCTCGTGCGGGCCACGGGCGGGGGCTGGGCGAGATCCGCGGCCGGGGCGTATGCGGCCGGTAACGACTTGCCGCCCGCGACGCGCTAAGCTCACGCAAACGGGGGGCCACCATGAGCGAATCAGCATCGAGCGGTAAGTGCACCCGCCGTCGCATCCGTGACGTGTTGGTGGCACGCATCCTCGATGGCACCTATCCGGCCGGCACTCGCTTGAAGGAGCTCGTGCTGGCGCGCGAGTTCGACGTCAGCCAGGCCCCGATCCGCGAGGCGCTGCGCGAGCTCGAAGGATCGGGACTGGTCACCAGCGAGCGCTATCACGGCACGCGGGTGCGCGGCGCGGACTATCGGGAGCTGCGCGAGTCCTACGAGCTGCGCCTGATGATGGAGGAGCGTGCCCTGGAGCTGGCCGCGCCGTTCTCCCCGGAGCTGGTCGAAGCGGTCGCAGCCCGCACGCGCGCCATGGCGAGCGCCGTGGAGGCCAAGGACCCGGAGCGCTACATCGACGAGGCGCTCGCCTGTCACCGCAGCATCGTGGCGGCGAGCGGCAATCGCAGCTTTCTCACGGTCTGGGACTTCATGCATTGGAGCGTGCGCGGGCGTGTGGTCCTGCGGCGCATTGCGAGTGACGACGGCCGGGGCCTCAAGGCGCTGCTCGATCTGCACCGGGCGCTGAATGCCCGGATCCGTGCCGGCGACGTGGCGGGCGCGGCAGAGAAGATCCGCGCCCTCTTTCGGCGGATCGGAGCCGCCCTCGAGGAGCCTGCCTGACCGCGCACCCGCGGTCATGAGCCATCTTGCGCTCCAGGCGGAACAGCATCGCGCCGGATCGCGAACACTGCGGCGGCGGGCCGTTCGTGGCTGTAACAATCGCGCTGCAAGCGCGCGCTACACTCCCGCCGCATGCGCCCGCTCTCATTCCTTGACCGGGAACGCACGGTAGCCGGCCCCGGCTTCAGCCGTTGGATGGTACCGCCCGCGGCGCTCTGCGTGCACCTGTGCATCGGGCAGGCATACGCCTTCAGCGTGTTCAACCTGCCCATGACGCGGCTCATCGGCATCACCCATTCGACCCCCGGCGACTGGAAGCTCACGGATCTCGGCTGGATCTTCACCCTCGGGATCTTCTTTCTGGGGGTGTCCGCGGCCGTGTTCGGGCGCTGGGTGGAGGAGGGCGGGCCCCGGCGCGCGATGTTCACGGCGGCGCTGTGCTTCGGCGGCGGCTTCCTGATTTCCGCCGCCGGGGTCTATATCCACAACATCTGGGTCATTTATCTCGGCTACGGCGTAATCGGCGGCATCGGGCTGGGCGTCGGTTACATCTCTCCGGTTTCCACGCTGATCAAGTGGTTCCCCGACAGGCCGGGCATGGCGACCGGCATGGCGATCATGGGCTTCGGCGGCGGGGCGCTCATCGCATCGCCGCTCTCCGTCTGGCTGATGGCGCGCTTCTCGACGGCCACTCACGTGGGCGTCGCCGAGACCTTCATCGTGCTCGGCGTCGCCTATCTCATCTTCATGATGGTCGGCGCGGCCATCGTCCGGATTCCGCCTCCCGGGTGGCAGCCCGCGGGCTGGACGCCGCCGGCGCAGGCGCCGAAGCTCGTGACGAGCGCCAACGTGTACGTTTACCGGGCCCTGAGGACGCCGCAGTTCTGGCTCATCTGGTGGGTGCTGTGCCTCAACGTCACCGCGGGAATCGGCGTGCTCGGCCAGGCGTCGGCGATGAGCCAGGAGATGTTTCCGGGCAAGGTGAGCGTGGTCGCGGCCGCGGGCTTCGTGGGTCTCATGAGCCTCTTCAACATGGGAGGACGGTTCCTCTGGGCGACGGCGTCCGATTACATCGGACGCAAGAACACCTACTTCGTCTTCTTCATTCTCGGCACCGTGCTTTATGCGTTGGTGCCGACCACGGGCCGCCTCGGTAACGTCGGCTTCTTCGTGCTCTGCTTCCTCATCATCATCAGCATGTACGGCGGCGGCTTCGCGACCGTGCCGGCGTACCTGAAGGACATGTTCGGTACGCGTTATGTCGGAGCCATACACGGCTGGCTGATCACTGCCTGGTCCGCGGCCGGGGTGTTCGGCCCGGTGCTGGTCAACTACATCCGCCAGTACGAGATCGCGCACGGGGTTCCGGAAGCGGACGCCTACAACGTGACCATGTATCTCATGGCCGGCCTGCTGGTCGTCGGTTTCTTCTGCAATCTCTTCGTCAGAGCCGTGCACCAGCGGCACCACATGCCCGCCGTGCGGGAAGACGCCACGCTCGTGGCGCAGTGATCGCGGAGCACTCATGTCGAGTCAGACCTCGAGCGGCACCCGCGCCATCCACCTGATACTGGCCTGGAGCTTCGTCGGCATCCCGCTTCTCTGGGGCGTGCTGCAGACGCTGCGCAATGCGCTGAAGCTGTTCCACTAGGCCCGGCCCGGGCGTACCTGCCGGCGGTTCGTCTGAGGTAGAATCGGGAGATTCCGAAAAGACCGGGGTCGTCGGACACGGGGACAATTTGGGTTTTGCGCCAACTCCATACGGCCACGAGTGCCGGGGCTCCCGCGCATACATTCCCCGCCACGTCCATGACCGCCCCTATGCCGCGCTGGTCCTGGCTGGCTCCTACGAGGAGAGCGGCAGCCGCGGACGCTTCCGCGTGGGTCCGGGCGACGTGCTGCTTCATGATGCGTTCGATGCGCATCTGAATCGGTTTCAGAGCGGCGGTGCGCGGATATTCAGCCTGGGGGTGGAGGTGTCGTCACCGGGTATCAGCATCGCCCATGTCGCGGACCCCGATGACATCGTACGCGTCGCGGAACGGGATCCGCAGGAGGCTAACCTCCTGCTGCTCGGGGAGCTTCGCAGCAAGGCCGTCGTGCATTACGACTGGCCGGACATCCTGGCGGCCGATCTGATTGGCGATCCCGGATGGCGCCTGGATGAATGGGCCCGCAAGAAATCTCTGGCCCCCGCGACGGTCTCGCGCGGCTTCCGCAGGATTTTCGGGACGACTCCTGCGGCGTTCCGGCTGGGCGCGCGGGCGCGCCGCGCCTTCAGGATGATCACCGGCGGCGATCTGCCGTTCGCCGCCATTGCTGCCGCAACCGCCTTCGCCGACCAGGCGCACATGTCTCGCGCCATCCGTGCGCTCACCGGCGCGACGCCCGGCAATTGGCGTAGGTCAAATTCGTTCAAGACCGAGGCGGCCCCATAACGCGTAAATCGCGGCAATGACTACCGCGACTGAACCATTCGAGGCCGCGCCGCGCTTGCGGCTGAAGCTCGTTCCGATCCTCGTGACCGCCGCTCTCGGGATCGGAGTGCCGATGGCGGGTGCGCTCATCGCGTCTGCCGCGAGTCACCTGCTGCATTTGCCGGTGCGGCCTGGCGCCAACCTGTCCTGGCTCTACCTGCAGCATGCCGGCCAGCTCGTCGTCGCGCTGCTCGTCATCGCGATACTCAAGTACCGGTTCGCGCCGGCGGATTACGGCCTGCACCTGCCGCGGGACAAGAGCTACATCGGACCGGCAATTCTGTGGGGCGTGTTCTTCGGCGTCCTGATGACGGTTATCGATTACGCGCCCCAGATCTTCGCCCACGCCGCATCTGCCGCCGCCGTTCCCGCGT
>JASHVV010000001.1 GCA_030044385.1 Gammaproteobacteria bacterium | reverse complement strand
GAGCCAGAAGACCTCCAGCACCTCGACCTTTCCGGGTGCGACGGTGGTCGGCTGCGCCGGGGCGATCACGGAGTAGCTGACGCCGGACTGCCACTGGCTGCTCGTGGGCAGCGCGGCGCTCGCGGGCAGGGCCGCATCGTGCTCCAGCGAAGGGCTGGTGGTGTCGGTGGACGGGGCGGCGGGCGCCGCGTTGCTCGCGCTTTGACTCTGAGTCGTGGACTGGCCGGCCGCAGGCTGACTGGCGGCCGGAGGCGCCGCGGCGGGGGCGGCCGGGGCGGCCTGCTGCGGCGCCTGGCTCTGGCGCGAGCAGGCGCCGAGGGCGAGCAGGATCGCGGCGGAAAGCGCGAGGACGATCGGTAGCAAAGGCTTGCGGGTCATTGGGTCTATCCTGGTCTGTCGGAGCCTATGCTTGCCTATCCGGGCCTCAACGCAAGCCCTGGACGTAGGAGGCGACGTCGCGCATCTCCTCCGGTGTCAGCTGCTTGGCGATATCGAACATGATGATGCTGTTGGGCGTGGCGTTGGGCGCATTCGACCCGCTGTAGCGGCTGCCGTTCGCGTATTGCTGCAGCTGCGATACCACATAGACCGATTGCTGCGCCTCGAGTGCCGGATATCCCGCAGCGGGATTGCCGCGGCCGGTCGGTCCGTGGCAGGCGACGCATCCCGGCACGCCGCGCGCGGCATCGCCGTGGAGGTAAAGCGCCTGGCCCGCCTTCCAGTAGGAGGGGTCGGCCTCGAGGCCCGAGGGCGTCTGCGCGGCGAAGAACACCGCAAGGTTGTCGATATCCTGATCGCTGAGGCCCGCGGTCATGGGCTGCATCACGGGGTTCTGGCGGATGCCGTCCCGGAAGAGATGGAGCTGCTCCGCGAGGTAGACGGCGTTCTGCCCGGCGAGGCGCGGGAAGGTCGGACTCTGGCTGTTGCCGTCGGGCCCGTGGCAGGAGAAGCAGACCGCGGCCTTGGTGGCGCCCGCCTGCGCCGAGCCGTCCGCGTACGGATCCGGAGTGACCGGTGGAGCCGCCGCCGGGCTTCCGGTCTGAGTCGCCGGGCCCGCGGCCGGTGCCTGGCCGGGAGTGCCCGCGCGTGAGACGGCCGGGAGCATCGCTGCCGCGGCCCATGCGACGGACAACAGTGCGGCGGCGGCGCCTGCCGGCGGAACTCTTTTCGCCATCGTTCGCCCTTTCCCCGAGTATCGCCAGGATGCGAAAGCGCCGGATTGTACACTACGCCCGTGGCCACTTTTCCGAACGCCCGATTTCTCATCAGCGCCGCCGCCCCGGAGCAGTATCCGGCCGATCGGGGCGCGGAAGTCGCGTTCGCGGGCCGCTCGAACGCCGGCAAATCGAGCGCCATCAACGCCCTCCTCGGCCGCCAGGGGCTGGCGCGGACCAGCAAGACGCCGGGCCGCACGCGCCTCATCAACTTCTTCGAGCTGTCGCCGCTCGAGCGCATCGTGGATCTTCCGGGCTATGGCTATGCGAGCGCGCCGGAGAGCGAGCGCCGCACCTGGCCGCGGCTCATCGAGGCGCTGCGCGCGCGCGCGGCGCTGCGGGGCCTGTTCGTGATCGTGGATGCGCGCCGCGGGGTTGGCCCGGGCGATGAGGCGCTGCTCGAGTGGGCATTGCCGCGGCAGCAGGTGCACGTGCTGTTATCAAAAGCGGACAAGTTGAGCCGCAACGAGAGCCGGCAGGCGCTCGCGGCGGCCGCGCAGGCGCTGGGCGCGCGCGCCACGGTGCAGCTCTTCTCCGCCCACGCACGGACCGGCCTGGAGGAGGCGCAGACCCTGCTCGCCGGCTGGCTGCTGAACCCGTAAAGGCACAAGGACGTGCCCCATAAAAAACCCCGATGACCTCTGGCGAGGCCACCGGGGCAGACTAACCCGGCACAGGTCTCGTGTGAACCGGGTCGACCCGCTCAGGGAGGGAAGCGGGGAGTGCCGAAGCACTCGATGGTTTGGACGAGGGCGGGCGGAGGAAGTTCCCTATAAAAAATTGAAGGCCACGTCCAGGCTGACGATCTGCGCGCCGCCGCTGCTGCCCGACATATTCAGCCGCTCGTACTCCAGCCGCCCGAGAAGATTGCCGAAATGCGCCTGCGCGCCGACGCCCCAGGCGAGCTGGGTGCCGCTGTCGGAGAACTGAAAGAGTCCCGTGCTCCCCGAGCTGCCGTTGAGCTGCCAGCGGTTGAGGCCTACCTTGGCGTAGAAATCGAGGAGGGGCAGGGGCAGATAGCCCACGGCGTAGGCGGCAACGGCGCGGGCGTTGGCGTCGGCCCCGCCGAAGTAGAAATCGCGCGACTCGCTGCCCAAGTGATAGTAGTCCACCTCCGCCCCGAGCAGGCTGAAGCGCGCTCCCCCGAACAGCTTGAAGGACGTGTTGTCGAGGTTGAAGCCGGTGCCCTCGAGGTTATCGACGCTCGAGCTCATGATTCCCGCACCGGCATACACGGAGGTATCCGGGACGTCGTCGGCGGCATAGGCGGAGCCGACCGCCAGCGCCAGCAGGGGTATGAGCAGTAGTCTTCGCATTGCGATCTCCACTGTTGCAGGAAGGCGACAAACGAGTCTTAGCCGCATTTTCAGCGAGACTCTCACTGTCGCGGAAAGTTCACATCAAGCTGCCGCACGGTCCGCGAGCCACCAATCATTGCATATCGCTCTGCCGAGCGCGCGCATCAGCTCGCGTCGGGTTGTGCAGCCGGGGCCGCCTGCGCGAACGCCGGCAGGGTCTCCAGGTGCTCGCAGATCGCCCGCAGCATCGGGAACGGCTCCACGTTGCACTTGAAGCGGCGCGCATTGAACATCTGCGGCACGAGACAGACGTCGGCGAGCGTCACCTCGCTGCCGAACATGTGGCGGCCGTCGCCGCTCGCGCGCCGGGCTTCCTCCTCGAGCCCGCGGAAGCCCTCGGCGATCCAGTGCCGATACCACGTGTCCACCGCATCCTCGTCCTGGCCGAGCGGGGAGCGCAGATAGTTCAACACCCGCAGATTGTCGAGTGGGTGGATGTCGCAGGCGATGGCGAGCGCCATCGAGCGCACCCGCGCACGGTCGAGGGCCGGGCGGGGCAGCAGCGGCGGCTGCGGGTGGGTCTCGTCCAGGTACTCGATGATGGCGAGCGACTGGCCGATGACGGCCCCGCCCTCCTCGAGCGCCGGCACGAGGCCCTGGGGATTGCGGGCCAGGTAGTCCGGCCGGCGGTGCGCGGCCGGCCGCAGGTCCACGGCCGCGGACTCGCAGGCGATTCCCTTGAGGTTGAGCGCGATGCGCACGCGAAAGGCTGCGGAGCTGCGGAAATAGGTGTAGAGCCTCATGGCACGTAGAATACCCCGATGAGCATCTGGCGCACCGAGGTCACCCCTGAGCTGCTCGAGCGTTTCTCGCGCGGCACCTTCGCCGACCGCATCGGCATCCGCATCAGCGAGGTCGGCCCGGACTACCTGCGCGCGACTCTGACCGTGACGCCCGCCGTCCACCAGCCCTACGGCGTGCTCCATGGCGGCGTCTCCGTGGCCCTGGCGGAGACCGTGGGCAGCGTCGCCGCGAACCTGTGCATCGACCCGGAGCGCCTGGAGTGCTTCGGCCAGGAGATCAACGCCAACCACCTGCGCTCGGTGGCCTCGGGCGTGATCACCGCCACCGCGCGTCCGTACCACATCGGCAGCCGCAGCCACGTCTGGGGTATCGAGATCCGCGACGAGCGCGGCCGGCTGGTCTGCGTGTCGCGGCTGACCATGGCGATCGTGCAGCGCCGGGAGTCCGCGAAATGACCGGACGGGGAGCTCGGGGTTGGATTGCGGCCTGCGGCGCGCTGTTGGCGTGCACGGGCTGCGGGTTCAAGGGGCCGTTGTATCTTCCGGCGCACAACACGAAGGTGGTCACTCACGCGGCTCAGGCGACGCCGGCCACCGCCGCAAAGAAGAAGGCGACGAGCTCGCCGCAATCGCCCGGCACGCAGTCGCCCAGCACGCCGCAGTCGCCGAGCTTGCCGCAAGCGCCGGCCTCGCCGCAAGCGCCGAGCTCGTCTACACCCCCGCCGCCGCAGTAACGCCGCTCTATCTACCCGATCGGCATCGTTATGCACGGTTGGAGCGTCCCCTTGGGGCCGCCGCTCGCTTAGACTTTCGCCACCATGGACGCAGACAACGAAGCCGGCCGAATCCTGCGCGAGGTCTTCGGCTACTCGCAGTTCCGCGGCGAGCAGCGGCAGATCATCGCGCACCTGATCGCCGGGGGCGATGCCTTGGTGCTGATGCCCACCGGCGGCGGCAAATCGCTCTGTTATCAGATCCCGGCCCTCGCTCGCGCCGGGATGGGCGTCGTCGTCTCGCCGCTCATCGCGCTCATGCAGGACCAGGTGGCGGCGCTGCAGGAGGCGGGGGTGCGCGCGGCGGCTCTCAATTCCGCCATGAGCTGGCCGGAAGCGCAGGAGACGGAGCGGCAGGCGCGCGCGGGGGAGCTCGAGCTGCTCTATGTCGCGCCGGAGCGGTTGCTCACCGAGCGCTGCCTGGCGCTTCTCGACCGCTGCCCGGTGGCGCTCTTCGCCATCGACGAGGCGCATTGCGTGTCGCAATGGGGGCACGACTTCCGGCCGGAGTACCTGCAGCTCGCGGTGCTGGCGGAGCGTTACCGCGGCGTGCCCCGCATCGCGCTCACCGCGACCGCGGACAGCGTCACGCGCCGGGAGATCATCGAGCGGCTGCGGCTGCGCGAGCCGCGGGTATTCGTCGCCAGCTTCGATCGACCCAACATCCGCTACCGCATCGCCGAGAAGGACAACCCGCGCCGCCAGCTCCTGCGCTTCATCCGCGACGAGCACCCGGGCGAGTCCGGCATCGTCTACTGCCTGTCGCGGTCGTCGGTGGAGGACACCGCGGAATTTCTGGTGCGCGAGAGCGTCGACGCGCTGCCCTATCACGCCGGGCTCGACAGCGGCACGCGCGAGGACAACCAGCGCCGCTTCATCCGTGACGACGGCATCGTCATGGTGGCGACCATCGCCTTCGGGATGGGCATCGACAAGCCCGACGTGCGCTTCGTCGCCCACCTCGATCTGCCGAAGAGCATCGAGGGCTACTACCAGGAGACCGGGCGCGCCGGCCGCGACGGCCTTCCCGCCGATGCGTGGATGGTTTATGGGCTGCAGGATGTCGTGCAGCAGCGGCGCATGATCGACCAGTCGGAGGCCAGCGCGGAGTACAAGCGCGGCGCGACCGCGAAGCTGGACGCGCTCCTCGGCCTGTGCGAGACCACGCAATGCCGGCGCGTGCGCCTGCTCGACTATTTCGGCGAAGCCGCCGAGCCCTGCGGCAATTGCGACAATTGCCTCGACCGGCCGCAGGAGTGGGACGGCACGGTGGCGGCGCAGAAGCTCCTCTCCTGCATCGCGCGCTGCCAGTCGGCGACCGGCTTCAGCTTCGGCGCCCAACACGTCATCGACATCCTGCGCGGCAACCGCACTGCCAAAGTGGAGCAGTTTCGCCACGATCGCCTGAGCACGTTCGGGATCGGCGCCGATCTGGAGGCGGCACAGTGGCGCTCGGTGTTGCGCCAGCTCGTCATGTTGCGCCTGGTCGAGGTCGACACGGATCGCTACAGCGTGCTGCGCCTGACCGCCGCGAGCCGCGAGGTGCTGCGCGGCGAGCGCACGATCCGGCTGCGGCGGGCCGTCGATGGTGCAACGATCCGGCGCTCGGGCCGCGGCCCGGTCGATCGCACGCGGGTGACGGCTGCGCAGGCGGTGCGCGTACTGTCAGGCGGCGCCGCGGCCGCCGGGGGCGGCGAGGCCCGGGCGAGCGATGCGGCCTGCGCCGGCGGCGACAGCCACCTGGATCTCTTCGAGGCGCTGCGTGTCTGGAGGCGGCAAGTGGCGCGCGAGCACGGCGTCCCTGCGTACACCGTGTTCCACGACGCAACGCTCGAGGAAATCGCCCGGCGCCGCCCCGGCTCGACCGCGGAGCTGCGCGCCGTGAGCGGGGTGGGCGCGGTAAAGCTCGAGCGCTACGGCCCGGCGGTGTTGGATCTGGTCCAGGGCGCGCAA
>JASHVV010000085.1 GCA_030044385.1 Gammaproteobacteria bacterium | reverse complement strand
ATGCCCGTGGCCGCGCCGGCGGTGAGCAGCGTCAACGCGAAAAAGAGCGCCCTGCGCCGCAGCGCCGCGTGCCGCAGCCGCTTGGCGTCCGCTGCTAGGCTCCCGACGGTGTCCACTGGTAATTCCACGTCTCGCTCAAGGCTTCGCCATAAAGATCGAGGTAACAACGCAAATCGACCGGCTGGTCGCTCCCGGGGCTCACCTCCACGGTCACGCGCCAGACACCATTCTCGGGCAGCCGCTGAACGGTGACATGGCTGATCGTGCCGCCGTCGGCTGACACGTCAGCATGGACTGGCTGCGATGGCAACAGGGAATCGAGGTCGCCGCCCGCAAAATCAATGAGAACGAGCCGCATGCCCGGCACGGCGGTGGTGCCTCTCATGACCTGCCCGAACCGGGTAGCAACCACCTTTCCTCCGGGGGGCCAGCGGTCCTCGGAATTCAGGTAGGCCGACAGCAGATAGGAGAAGCGGATCGGGGCGTGCGGCGTCACGGAAGCGGTCGGAACCCAGTAGGCGTCGATATTGTCGTGGATTTCCTCGTCGCTCGGGATCTCCACGAGCTCGACGCCGCCCTGGCCCCAGTCGCCGAGCGGCTGGATCCAGTAGCTCGGCCGCAGCTCGTACTGCGACTGCGGATCCTCGTAATCGGTAAAGTCGCGATCGCGCTGGATCAGGCCGAACCCCTTGGGGTTGTCGTCCATGAAGCGGTTGACCTGAAGCTTGCGCGGATTCTGCAGCGGCCGCCACAGCCACTCGCCGCTGCCGGTCTCCATCATCAGGCCGTCGCTGTTGTGGACCTCCGGCCGCCAGTCATCGAAGCGGTCGCGCGCCGAGTTCTCTCCGTAGAGAAACATGGAGGTCAGCGGGGCGATGCCGAGCTTGTCCACCGTGCGCCGGGGGTAGACCTCCGCCGTCACCTGGACCTGCGTGATGGTGCCCGGGCGCACGTCGAACTCATAGGCGCCGGCGAGGCTCGGGCTGTCGAGCAGCGCATAGATCGTCAGGGTCCGCTGGTTCGGCGCCGGCCGCACCAGCCAGAAATCGGTGAAGTAAGGGAATTCCTCGCCCGCGGGGGTCGCGGTATCGATGGCGAGCCCCCGCGCCGAGACTCCATAGCCCGCGTTGCGGCCGAGCGCCCGGAAGTAGGAAGCGCCGAGAAAGGCGATCACCTCATCCTTGCCGCCCGGCGCGTTCAAGGGGTAATGCACGCTCACGCCCGCGAAGCCGAGGTCGGCGGGCAACGCGATCCGCGGCACGCTGCGTCCGAACCGGAACATCGAGGGGCGGTAGAGCACCGGGCGGACGCCGGACGGCAGGACCTCGTAGACGTTGACCCGGCGATCGAAATTGAAGCCGCGATGAAAGAATTGCACCTCGAACATCGACTGGCCATGCCACAACGCCGCGGACGGCCGGAATTGGATGTCGCTGTACTGCTCATAGGTGAGCTTCTCGAGCGCCAGCGGCAGCGGCGTCGAGCGGATGTGGTAAGGCCGCGCGGCACGCTCCTGCGCCAGCCGCTGCACCGTGGCGAAAGTGAATGCAGGCGCCTGCGGCCGTTGCGGCGTGCGCGCCGTCTGACCGATCGCGGAGGTCAGCAGGAGCAGCGCGAGGGCGGCGGCGGCCAGCTGCGTGCGATGAAACGATGACACCTGGGCTCTCTCGGGCTATCCGGCTCAAACGGTCCGCTCTGTCGCCAACGAGCGACAGTTAGGCTCGGCTCGGGAGGATTCCGGGGGGATTCTCGCAGCGTACTTCATGTGCAATGTCTGAAAAACCTGTCGGACGGAACTGACGGCAAAGGGAAAGTATGACATTGCGGACGGCCGGCATGCTGTGCCGAGCAGCCGGCCGTCAGCCGTGGCCTCGGCGCACCTGATTGGGAGGGACTCGGGGCCGCCTCGCACCACGCTGGTGCAGCGGCGCCGCGGCCGGCGCGTGCTCAGATCGTAACAGGCTGATTGTTAACGGGAAAATAACTTGGCATGGAGGATGCTTGCGCTGCCACCGACCGACATCCTTCGGCACTCAGGGGGCCCCAATGCACAAGCCTTTGTTGCACCGACTCCACATCACGGCGCTGGTCGCCGCGGCCGGCGCCGTGCCGGCCGGAGCGTTCGCGGCCGACTCGCCGGTCCTGACGCTGTCACAGCTCCTGGCCAACTCGGGCATCACGGAGTCCGGCTACGTGGCGGCCTCCTACTATGACTCCTCGGGCTACAACACCGATCACGAGTTCGACACCTCGCACGATACGTTCCAGCTCGACCAGGCGGGCCTGCAGCTGGCCTACCAGCCGAAGTCGGGCTTCGGCGGCGTGGTGGACGTGATCGCCGGCGAGGACGCGAAGATCGTCAATGCCGCCGAGAGCGGCTCGACCTCGAGCTCGGACGCATTCGATATCCTGCAGGGATTCGCCCAGTACGTCGCCGGCAACCTGACCCTGCAGGCGGGCAAGTTCACCACGCTGGCGGGCGCCGAAGGCGTCGCGCCGACGGGCAACACGAATTTCTCGCGCTCGCTGCTCTACTTCGCCGAGCCGATGACTCATACCGGAGTGCGCGCGACCTACGCGCTCACGGGCACGGTGAGCCTGATCGTCGGGGTCAACAACGGCTGGAACTACACCAAGGTCAACTACGGCTCCAAAACCGCGGAGCTCGGGATCGCCCTGAGTCCCAACAAATACTTCTCGCTGACGGCGCAGAGTTATATCGGCAAGGATCCGATCGACCTCGCGAACCGGACGCTGGTCGATACCGTGGCGACCCTGAACGCCACCTCCGCCCTGTCATTCGTCGTCAGCTACGACTGGGGCAATCAGGATGCGAGCGCGGTGACCGCCGGCGGCGGCTGGGACGGCCTCGCCGCCTACGTCAACTATCAGCTGAGCAGCCAATGGCGGGTATCGCTGCGGGGCGAGTACCTGGACGACAAGAACGGCTTCGTCACCGGCGATGCGCAGAACCTCAAGGAAGGCACGCTCACCTTCGGCTACGACCCGGTGTCGGACTTCGAGCTGCGCCTCGAGGGCCGGTACGACACCTCCAACGTGCAGAGCTTCGTGAAGACGCTGGCACCGCCGGTCACGCTGTACGCCGACTATCAGACCGAGGTCGCCGTGCAGGGTGTGTTTAAGTTCTGATCACTCAGGGGTACCGGCGCGGCGGACGATGAGTCCCCGCCCGGGGTCGTAACCCAGGATCGCCAGCGCCATGAAGACGATGAGGGCCCCGACGACGACGGCGCATGCGAGGCCGTTGAACTGCCCGTACAGCGCGAAGCGGACCAGCTCCACCGCATGCGTGAACGGGTTGACCATGCAGACGTAGTAAAGGTTCTCGTTCGCCTGCCGCACCGTCCACAGGGGATAGAGCGCGGACGAGGCGAAGAACATCGGGAAGATCACGAAATTCATGACGCCGGCGAAATTCTCGAGCTGGCGGATCGCCGACGAGATGAAGAGGCCGAGCGCGCTCAGCATCATGCCCGACAGGATCAAGGCCGGAAGCACGGTGAGGTACCCGAGGGGCGGCGGTTGGATCCCCCAGAGGTAGGCAATGCCGAGGAAGACGTAAGACTGCAGAACCGAGACGGCTACCGTTGCGACCATCTTCGAGACCAGGAGGTACCAGCGCGGCAGCGGGCTCACCAGCAGCGTGCGCATGCTGCCCATCTCCCGGTCCCACACCATGGACAGGGTGCTCTGCATGGCCTGGAAGAGCTGGATCATGCCGATCAGGCCGGGAGCGATGTACTCCTCGTAGGGAATGTAGGTCTGGTAGGGCGGAATGATCGACACGCCGAGCACGAAGCGGAATCCGGCGGCGAAGATCACCAGCCAGACCAGCGGCCGCACGAGCGCCGCGATGAACCGGCCGCGCTGATTGAGGAAGCGCAGGCCCTCGCGCCAGACGATGCCGCGCAGACAGCGGTAATAGTGGACGGGCTTCATTCGCCCCGCTCGCCGGTCAGGTTGTCGAATGCCTCGCGAATCGACGCGGCGTTCGCCTGACGGATCACGTCCGGCACCGGACCCTGGGCCAGGACCCGCCCCTTGTGCAACACGATCACGCGCGCGGCGGAATCGACCTCGTCGATGAGATGGGTCGCCCACAGCACTGCCAGCCCTTCTTCGCGGCACAGCATGCGGACATGGTCGAGCAGGAACTGGCGGCTCGCGATGTCCAGCCCCACCGTCGCCTCGTCGAGGAGCAGCATCCTGGGCCGATGGATCAGGGCACGCGCGATCTCGACGCGGCGCCGCTGGCCGCCGCTCAAGGTGCGCGCCTTCTCGTGCATCCGCTCGGTCAGGCCGACGCGCTCGATCTCGCGCTTGATGCGGGCCGCGGCCTCGCGACGCGGCAGGCCGTGCAGGTCGGCGTGATAGAACAGGTTTTGCGCCACCGAAAGATCGGGATCGAGCGTCGGCAGCTGGAACACCACGCCGAGCCGGGCCAGCGCTTCCGAGGGCTTGTCCTTGATCTCCCAGCCGAAGATCCGGATCGAGCCGCCGCGATGGTTGTAGAGCCGGGTGATCAGGGAGAAGAGCGTCGTCTTGCCCGCGCCGTTCAAGCCGAGCAGCATCGTGCGATCGCCGCGGTCGAGCTCGAAGGACACCTCGCGCAGGGCCTGCCGGGCGCCGAACGAGTGGCTGAGCCCGGCGACGACGAGCGGCGGCGCCTCGGGGCTCATTCGACCGGCTCCCTCGTCGCCACGGCGGAGCCCATCAGCTCGCGGTGACGGCGCAGGATCTCATCGCGCAGCAGCTCGATCTCCGCGCCGCTCTCGCGGCGGTTGCGCGCCAAGCTCACCGGAACGTCGGCCAGCACGCGCCCCGGCGTACCGGACAGCAGCAGGAGCCGGTCGGCGAGCACCAGCGCCTCGCGCATGTCGTGCGTGACGAACAATACCGTCGTGGGCCGCGCCCGCCACAGCTTCAGCAGCAGGTCGCGGAGCTGCTCCACCGTATCGTGGTCGAGTGACACGAACGGCTCGTCCATCAGCAGCAGGTCCGGCTCGATCGCGAAGGCGCGCGCGATGGCCACGCGGCGGCTCATCCCCAACGAGAGCTGCGGCGGATAGAGGTCCCGCGCCTTGGCCAGACCCACCGCCTCCAACATGTCGTCGACTACGGCGCCGGCATGCCGCGGCGGCAGTACGAGCGCGATGTTCTCGTGGACCGTCCGCCAGGGAAGCAGCCGAGGCTCCTGGAAGACATACCCCACCCGCGCCGGCCGGCCGTCGGGGCGCGGTGCGAGTTGCACCTCGCCGGCGAAGTCGCGATCGAGCCCGGCGACGATATTCAGGAACGTCGTCTTGCCGCAGCCGGACGGGCCGACCAGGGCCACGAGCTCGCCTGCCGCGACCTGCAGCGAGAGTCCCGCCAGCGCCACGTGCGACCTGGCGCCGCGCGCACGCACATACCGCTTCTCGCGGATCTCGGCAATCAGGGCCGGCGTCACTGGCGCCATCGGCCCGCGCGCCGCTCCAGCGGCTGGAAGATCACCCACTCGATCAGCTGAATGACCACCATGAAGGCGATGCTGTAGGCGAGAATCCGGGTCACGTCGAACTGCTGGAAGTAGACCTGGATCTCGAAGCCGACGCCATTGCTCATCCCCAGCAGCTCGACGATCAACACGATTTTCCACACGAGCGCCAGGCCCGAGCGGGCGGCCGCGAAAATATAAGGATAGAGCTGCGGCATGATCACGTGGCGAAGCGTCCGCCACCGGCTGACCCGGAAGCTCGCCGCCATGTCCGAATAGCTCCGGTCGAGCGCGCGGGCACCCTCGCGCAGGGTCACGGCGGTGTTCGGTATCTTGTTGACCGCCACGGCGCCGATGGCCGCCGCCTCCGTGAGCCCGAACCAGACATAGGCGAGGACGATGATCACCAGGGCCGGCAGGTTGAGCAGCAGCACGAGCCAGCTGTCGAACAGAGCGTCGATCGTGCGCGAGCGGCCCATCACGATCCCGATCGCCGTCCCGACCACCATCGCGACGGCAAAGGCCGCGGCCACCCGCGCCAGGGTGATGCCGAGATTGAACAGCAGCGGACCGTGGACGCACTCCTGCGCCAGGACCACGAACACGGCGCTGGCCGACGGCAGCAGCCGGCTGTGGATCGCATCGGCCGCGATCTGCCAGACCGCAATGAAGAGCGCGATCGAGCCGATACGCTGCACCAGCTCGGATGCCGCCGTCCAAGGCGACGCGCGCGGTGCTGTCGCGGTCACGCTCATTCAGTAATTCACGGTGTCCAGAAACGTGCCCGGCTGCAGCGTCGGGCTGGAGCCGACCAGCGTTTGACCGCCGACCCTGGCGAAAAGTGCGTACAGAGCACCGGCCTCACGCCGCTCGTCCTGGCCCCAGTGGGCCGGAATGCCGGCGCGGAAGGCGTCACGCAGGGCATTCAGCTCCGCGGGGCTGCGGGCCCCCGTCCTCGGTCCGAGCCACTTCCATTCCGCATCGGACGTGGCCAGGATGGAGTCGGCCTCCCGCACGGCGTTCACGAAGGCGGCCAGCGCCTGGCTGTGCTGCCGCGCCCAACGCTGCGATACGACAAAGCCCACCAGCGGAATCGCGGTCTTGAAGCCGAGCTGCCGCAAAGCGTCGCTGACCGTCAGGACTTCCGGCAAGCCGCGGCTCTCGAGCGGCGCGGCAAAGTTCCAATAGGTGAGCACGGCATCGAGGCGGCCCGCCAGCAGCTCCTGGTTGACCAGCGGCGGGGCGCCGAACGACAGCCGGGCAGCACGCGCGAGGTCGACGTGCTGCTCCTGGGCGAGCGCCTGCACGATCACCCAGCTCTTGTCGAGCGGGCTGCCGGCGACGCCGAGCCGGCGATTGCGCAGGTCGGCCAGCCCATGAATGGGCGCGCCGCGCGCCGCGACCAGCGCGCCGAGAGCGGTGGAGAATGGGAAGAACGTCCAATCGGCGCCGGCCGCGCGCTGGCGCGAGACCCACATCCAGTCCGACACCACGCAATCGACGCGTCCCGCCTGCAGCGCCACCAGGGTCGCCTGATTGCTCGCCAGCTGCACTTCCTCGATGTCGACGCCGTATGTCTCGTCGAGCTCGTGATGCTGGATGACATCCATGACCCAGCTCACGGTGCCGAATTTCAGGACTCCGATGCGCAGCGTGGCGTCCGCCTGCGCGACTGCGGGTCCGGCCGCGATGACCGCGACGACCGAGAGGGCAAGCACGCGGACGAGCCAATGAGGCGGATGGATCGCGCGCATGGGCGGCTCAGGGGACGACGGCGATGCCCCACGGCAGACGGCCTACCGGAACCGACTTCACCGCCTTCTGCGACGACACGTCGATGATCGTCACGTCGTTCGTGAGGCCGTTCGCCACGTAGAGCTTGCTGCGGTCCGGACTGAACGTGAGCTGCCAGGGCCGCTGCCCGACCAGGATGTACTTCTCGACCTCGTAAGTGTGGGCGTCGACCACGGCAACCCGATTGGCGCGCCCCAGGGCCACGAACGCCGTCCGGCCGTCGGGCGTGAACTGGATGCCGACGGGGCCGATGTACTGCCTGTCGACACCGGGAATGTTGAAGTTGATGACGTGCACGATCTGATGGCTGGCCGGGTCGATGACCGAGACCGTTCCTCCGACTTCCGACGACACCCACAAAAGCCGCTGATCCGGGGTGTACACCGCAATCCTCGGCCTCGTGTCGACCAGGACGTTGGCCACCACCTGCCAGGTCCTGGTGTCGATGAAATGCGCCATGCTGGTCTCCTCGGAGACGACCACCACGGTGCGCCCGTCCTTGCTGACGGCGAGACCTTCAGGCTCGATCCCGACCGGGATCTGCGTGATCCACTTGCCCGTGGCGTACTTGATTATCGTGACCAGGGCGTTATTTTCGTTCGATACGTAGATCTCGTCGCCGGAATTCGACGTCGCCAGCGTCTCGGGGTCCGGGCCGGTATCGATTCTGCGCGTGATCTTGAGCGTCTTCGTATCGATGACGTCGATGTTGCTCGAGTCGCCATCGCAGACGAGCACGGCCTCGTGGTCCGGCGTCTCGATGATTCCCCTCGGCCGCTGATCGGTCGGAATCGTCGCGATCACCTTGTAGCTCTCGCCGTCGAGCACCGTCACGGTGTCGTCGACTTCGTTCGAGACGAAGAGCTCGCTGGCGCGGGCGGCCGCGGCCAGGGAGCACAGGACGACGGCGGCTGCGAGCAGCGGCGCGCAGCGCCCGGTCATTGCGCGGGGTGGCATTTCGTCTCCGGCTGATCGAAGCCCAGGGTGTCGGTCGTGTACCCGGGGTGGAGGAAGCCATTCTGCGGCGACATGGAGATCACCATCAGCGGCTGCGCGATGAGCACCGGCTGGCGCAGTTGCTGATCCCAGGAGCGGAACGTCAGGCCCTGTCCCTTGAAGCCGGCGATGAGGAAATCGTCCGACCGCAGGTACGCGCGGATTCCGGCCGGGGATACCGCCCTGCCGCGTATGACCGCGTCACCGATGATGTTGACGGCGAGCCAGCCGCCATAGTCGCGCTCGGTCATCTGCCGATGGGCGAACTGCTTGAACCGGTACTGCATCTGCAGGGCCGAATAGGATTGGAACGCCGGGGTCCAGGCCGCCGCGATCAGCCCTTGCGTTCCCACCACCGGCCGCGCGTCGAAGGTGTTGTAGGGAAGATAATCTCCGAACAGGTCGGTCTCGTCCGCGACGAAGAGGACGTCGTAATCGGTCCCGACCTGCGTCGCGAGCGGCATCTGCGTTTGAATCTGCTGATAGCCGGTGTCGCTGCGGCGCGAGCCGGGATTGTAATCGTAGGTTCTGGCGGCGACGATGCGCGCGCCATAGCGGGCAGCCGAGCGGCGGACGTCCGCCGCATAGACCGCATCCCCCGGCGTCGGCCCCTGCAGCAGAAACCACCGGGTCCAGCGTTTCTCCACCAGGAATTGCGCCAGCGCATCGGTCCGCATGGCCTGGTTCGGCAGGATGTGGAAGACGTTGGCGCGGCACTGCTGCTGCCGCAGGCTGTCTTCGGTGGTCCTCATGTCCAGGATCAGCGAGCCCTTGACGGCCGGCGCATCGGCCAGTTGCAGAAGATCGGCCGCACGAAGGTCCGAAACGATGATCGCCGGTCCGTGCGTGAACAGCCGCTGGGCCGCGGCGGCCACGTCGGCGCCCCCGGGGAGAGTCTCCACGTACAGCTTGAACTTCCAGCCCAGGAACTTGCCGGTCGTATTGACCTCGGTCAGGCCCTCCTCGGCGCCGGCCACTCCCAGGTCGTCGGGGTGGGTCTCCAGGAGCGAGGGCATGATCCAGTCCCCGGGATAGTCTTCGCGGAGGAACACGATCGGAAAGGTGCGTACCGGCGCGGGGCCCACCGCCGCCGAGGCCACGAAGGACCGCCCGCCGCCGGCCAGCAGGGCGAGCGTGAGCAGTCCCGAGACCCGAGCGGCGGTGCGGCGCGCGTTCATGTGCCGCTTACTTGTACTTGTGACCTGCAGGCCCGGTGTAGGCCGAGCGGATCCAGGTGATGATCTTCCATAGATCGGCGTCGCTCTTGATCAGCGGGCCCATCGACGGCATGGGAGCCACGACGTTCTCGATGGTTTGCCGATAATAGCCGGCCGCCTGCAGCTTGTCCGACCCGAGCGAGATGAGACGGAAGAGCGTGTCGTCGCTGCCGCCGTAGATCCAGACGCCATTGATGAGCGGCGGGCACATGCCGCCGCCGCCGCCGCCGCCGTGGCAGCCGTTACAGCCGTAGTTGAAGAACAGCTGGTGGCCCTCCTTGGCGATCGCGGCGTTGCCGTTGAACGGATTGTGGAGCGATCCCTTGGGGGCCGTCGCCACGACCTGCAGCGGCGGTTTGCCCGTGATGGGAGAGCCCGCGGCAGGGGTTGCGGCTCCGGCAGGAGTCGCCGCGACGAGCCAGCAGCCCGCCCCCAACAGCGCCAAAGTGGAAACGACTACGCCTGCGAAGCGTCTCATCATCATTACTCCGGTTGTTTCTGGAAACCATGGGCCGCCGTCCCCGGGGGAACGAGCAACTCGAGAATTCTGATGGCGTCGAGATTATCGTTCTTGACCGCGATGTCGCGCGCGGTTTCGCCGGTCGCCGACTTCAGGTGCGGATTGGCGCCGCCCTGGATCAACAGGGCGATCATCTGGGGATTGTCGTGCGCAGCCGCAATCATGAGCGCGGTCACCCCGTCGGCGTCGGTTGCATCCAGCCTGGCCTTGCGGGCCAGCAAGGCACGGGCGATCTCCATCGGTCCGTGCTTCTGGAGTATCCGGACCATGCTGTCGGCTTCCGGCGGCAGCTCGCTTGCGACGACCATGAGCGGCGTCAGGCGATGCACGCTGGCAGGAGCATTCACGTTCGCGCCCGCTTTGATGAGAGCGTACGCGGCGTCGAACTGCTCCTCCTCGATGGCTAGCGACAAGGGCGTGAACCCGCTGGGCGCCCCCTCGTCGACGCTCGCGCCGTGGGCCACCAGGAAGTCGATGGCCGCGGCCTGATTGCGCTGGACCGCGGCCATGAGCGGCGTCAGTCCTTCACCGTCCGGCTGGCCGACCTTCGCGCCGTGCGCGACCAGAAGCCGCATCATCTCCAGGCACCCGGTGCCGGCGGCACTAGCCAGCGGCGACATGCCCTGATTGTCCGACTTGCCGACGTCGGCACCCTTGCCGAGCAGATAAGCGGCGCGATCGATGTCGTTGGCGAGAACGGCGTCATCGAACTCCTGGTTGACGCTCGATCCTTCCGCGAGCCATTTATCGACCTGTGAGCGCGAGACCGTCCAGTGCTGCGGCTTGCTCTCGGTATCGGCCACGGACGTGTGCAACATGTAGGAGCCGTGCGCCGGGAGGTCCCCCGCGATCAGGCAGTCGGGGCACTTCACCAGCGGCACGCCGTATTGCCGCAGGATGGACTCGATCTCGGCCCGATGTGCCTTGAGCGCATCGTCGAGCGCGAATTTCAGCACCACGGCCTGCTTCGGCATGCCTATCCCCAGGCTGAATTCCATCGGTATCGTATCGTCCATGAGGTTGGTGGGCTGCAGGGTGATGGGCGCTCCCTTCATGGTCCTCACCCAGCCGGCCATCGGTCCCCACGCGGCGGCGACATCGAGCTGGCCGTCGACCACCTGCTCGACCTGCCGCCAGGGCTGGTGCGCCGTGACCCATTCCGTATCGCTGGCCGTCGGCCAGACTCTGACGTTCGAGAGAACGCCATGGTTCGAGAGCGCCTGGCGCAATGCGGAAATCTGGAACACGCCCAGGCGCAGATGCTTCAGGCGCGGGTCGTCCAGGCTCTTGATGGCGAGGTTCTCATCGTTGCGCCACACGAGCACGTAGGTCGTGCGATAGATCGGGATGGTCGACAGGATGTCGTCGTCCTCCACGGGCATGTCCATCAGCAGGTCGCATTCGTCGGCCGTGCCGAACGCCTGCTCGACGAGGCCGCCGGTATAGGCGCGCCAGTAGTAGCTCAGCGTGGCGCCCATCGCCTTGGCGAGAACTGCGATGATCTTGTTCTGATAGCCCTGCAGCGCGCGATTGGACAGCGGCATGTTGCCCGGGTCCGCGCAGACGCGCAGGGTGTTGAAGTGTGCGGTCAGAGCGGCTTTCTTGGCCGCGTCTATCTCGGCCTGATCCAGCTCATCGAAGTCTTTGCCGGCCCAGGGCCCCTGCAGACCGGCGTTGTTGGCGGCCGAATCGGCTGTCGTGGGGGCATCGGCAAATGCGGGCGGGACGAAAAGAGAGGTGAGCGACAGAGCCGCCGCCAGCGTCGCGCCGCGGCCGGATCGCAGCATTCGGGACATCACTTGATCCTTGTCGAGGGAGAACCCGGCGCTCCGCGGAAGCTAGAGCTCCCGCGGAGCGCCGAAACAGCTGCTCGTCAGCCTAGCATGTTTCCTCGACAACCTTAATCCGCGAGGCGGAAGGTGTACAGCTCACCGCCCTGCGGGATCTCGTTCAGGTGCGTTGCCTTGGCCATCGCCGTCGCACCGATCGCGCCGTACTTGTCGTTGAGGTCGAGGCCCGCCGTGATCGGCAGTCCGATCCAGCCGCCGATGCCGGCGAACACCGACACGTACTGGTGGCCATCGATCTTGTAGCTGATCGGATTGCCGATGATTCCAGAGCCGAGCTTGCGCGACCAGAGGATCCTGCCGGTCTTCGCGTCCACCGCCCGGAAGTCACCGCCCAGGCTGCCGTAGAACACGACGCCGCCGGCGGTATTCAGCGTTCCGCCCCAGTTCGGGTATTTGTCGGGGAGGTTCCACACCGTCTGCCCGGTCACCACGTTGAACGCCTTTATCCGGCCCGCGACGCCCGGAACGTGCTCATACATGTAGACGTTGGCGAAGACGTAGACCACGCCCTGCTGCATGCTGGTGCGGGTCTGCGGCGTATCCTGCATGCACCAGTTGTTGGTCGGCACGAAGAAGATATCCGGATTGTTCGGATCGACCGACGCCGGCTGCTGATCCTTGCCGCCCATCGCCGAGGGGCAGGCCTGGGCCATCTGGCCGACCAGCAACGGCGAGTGCTCACCCACCTTCACCGGGCGGCCGGTCCTCATGTCGATCTTTTCCGCCCAGTTCACGGCCACGTACTTGTGCGCCTCCAGCAGCGTGCCGTTGGTCCGGTCGAGAACATAGGCGAAGCCGTTACGATCGAAATGGACGAGCACCTTGCGCGTCCTGCCGTCGATTCGGATGTTATCCAGGATGGGCTCGTTGATGCCGTCATAGTCCCATTGGTCGAACGGCGTCATCTGATAGACCCACACCACCTTGCCCGTATCGACGTTGCGGGCGAAGATGCTCATCGACCACTTGTTGTCCCATTTGCCGTCGTTGCAGGATGCCTGCGTGGGGGGATTGGCGCCGCAGCGATACGCCGGGCTCCAGAGGCCGGGATTACCCGTGCCGTAGTACACGAGCTTGAGCTGCGGGTCGTAGGCGTACCAGCCCCAGGCCGCGCCGCCGCCGCGCTTCCACTCGTCGCCGGGATAGGTCAAACCGGTATCGTGTCCATAGGTGCCGTACTGCGGATTGGCCTTGTTGGTCTCGGGTGTCAGGCCGACCTCGGCGTCGGTGCCGTTGCTGTAGTAGCTCCACACCAGCTTGCCGGTCGCGAGATCGTAGGCGTCGACCCGTCCGCGCGCCCCGAACTCATCGCCACCGAAACCGGCGATCACCTTGCCGTCGGCGATCAGCGGCGCGTTGGTCACGGTCTCGCCCTTGTCGGGATAGGCGCGCTTGACCTCCCAGTCCACCTTGCCGGTGGTCGCGTCCAGCGCGATGAGATAGCCGTCCAGGGTATTGAAGACGACCTTGCCGTCCGCATAGTTCAGGCCGCGGTTGACGGTGTCGCAGCAGGCGCGCGGCACGGCCGAGAGATCGCGGTCCGTCTTCTTCAGGTAATTCCA
>JASHVV010000084.1 GCA_030044385.1 Gammaproteobacteria bacterium | reverse complement strand
TGATCGCCGCCGACCGCCCGCACTACGAGCGCCTGGCGGTCGAGCTCGCCACCGAGCCGCGGCGCCTGGCGGCGCTGCAGCACAGACTCGCCGACAACCGCAGCCGCTGCGCTCTGTTCGACACCGCCGCCTTCACCCGCAACATCGAGGCGCTGTTCGTACGAATGTATGACCGGCACCTCGCGGGCCTGCCGCCGCAACACCTGCTCCTGCCCGCCGGCCACCATGGTCAAGGTTGAGATCCACCAGATCTTCTACTCGCCGGAGAGCCGCGCCAAGCTCGACCCCGGGTTCCTGCCGCTCGACAACCTGTCGAACGAGCGGCCGGATTGGCGGGAATACTGGCCGATCCGCAGATTCCTCCGCGAGCGCACGCTGGCGGCGGACACCTATTACGGATTTTTCTCGGCCAAGTTCGGCGCCAAGACCGGGCTCGACGCGGCAACCGTTCACGAGGCCATCGAGTGCCACGCAGGCGATGCCGACGTCGCCTCTTTCTCGCCGTTCTTCCAGCACATCGCGCTGTTTCTCAACGTCATCGAGCAGGCGATCGCCTGCCACGGGCTGGCCGCTACGTTCGAGCGCTGCGCGGAGCTGATCGTCCCGCATTTCAGGCTCGGGCAAAGCGTCATGAGCTCGCTCGACAGCATCTACTCCAACTTCTTCGTGGCCAGGCGGGAGTTCTGGAGCGAGTGGCTGCGGCAGGCCGAGCGGCTGTTCGCCATCGCGGAGGAAGGCTCCACCGCGCTCGGTCAGGCGCTGAACGCCGTCGTACCCTATGTGGTTTACCAGACAGATGCGCCGCCGGGCCAGGGCCAGGGCCAGGCCGCCGCGGCGTGTCACAGCGTGCCCGGCGTTCCGGCGAAGGTGTTCGTCATCGAGCGCCTCGCCTCGTTGCTGCTGTGGTCGAATCCGCGATGGCGCGTGCAGTCGTTCAGTCGTCCGACCCCGAGCACCAGCCCCGATCTGGTCGTGCTCGACGCTCTCAAGATCGCCTACGCGCGCAGCGGCGGCGGCGAGCCCTATCTCGACACCTTCCGGAAATTGCGCGCCGGAGTCCTCGCGCGGCATTTGCCGACCGTAATCCTGCCGCCGGGAGGCTTTGGCAGCGCGGGCAGCCGCAGCGGCGAGGACCGGCGCCGGGGCTGCGAACGCCCCAGCGAAAAGCGGGGCGATTGAATGGGCCGCCGGCTTGCCGCCCCGAGGCCCGCCGCGGCCTCCGGCACGGTGCCGTCGGAGCCGTACCAGTTGGCCCGGGCGCTGTATGCGCACCGCCGCTGGCAAGACTGCGAGACGCTGTGCCGCGCCATCCTCGAGCGCGACGCCGATCACACGGGGGCCCTGACCCTGCTCGGCATCATGCTGGCGCAGTCCCGCCGCAGCGGCGAGGCCGCCGGACACCTCGGCCGCGCCGCCCAACGCCTGCCGCACGATGCTGCCGCCCAGATCAACCATGGCAATGTCCTGCGCGATCTCGGCCGGACCGGCGACGCGCTCGACTGCTATCGGCGAGCGGTCACGCTCTCGCCCGCCAGCGCGGACGCGCATTACAACCTCGGCCAGGCTCTCGGCGATCTGCAACGCCACGAAGAGGCCCTCGAGAGTTATGAGCGGTCACTGACGCTGCGGCCGGACAATCCCGCGGCATGGAACAACCGCGGCGCCGCGCTGCACAGACTGCAACGCCATCGCGAGGCGCTTGCGAGCTTCGATCGGGCCATCGCCATCCAACCGGAATACGCCGAGGCGCACGCCAACCGAGGCGTGAGTCTGCGCAAGCTCGAGCGCTTCGACGAGGCGCTCGCCAGCCTGGATCGCGCCCTCACCCTCGAGCCGGCATTCGCGCAGGCGCACTTCGAGCGGGGCGTGGCTCTCGTTGCGCTGTCCCGTCTCGATGATGCCCTCGCAAGCTACGATCGGGCCCTCGCCCTCGAGCCGAATTTCGCCGAGGCGCACTTCGACCGGGGTGTGACCCTGACGCTGCTGGAGCGATTCGACGAGGCCCGCGCGAGCCTGGAACGCGCCATCGAGCTCGCGCCGGATCATGTCAGGGCGCAGCGCCAGCTCGGCAACGCGTTGCGGATGCTGAGACGGTTCGAAGAGGCGCTCGCCTGCTTCGCGCGGGCACTCGCCGCCGAGCCGCAATCCGGCGAGACGCATTTCGATCGCGGCGTGACCCTCATCGGCCTGCGGCGCTTCCCGGAGGCGCTCGAGAGCTTCGATCGGGCGCTCGCGCTGGGACGGCGGGACGTCACGCTCCACCACTATCGCGCCGCCGTGATGCAGGAGCTCAATCGTACCGAGGAGGCGATCCTGAGTTATGGGCAGGCGCTGGCGCTCGATCCGCGGGCGCCCTTCCTGCGCGGCAAGTGCCGGCACACCCGCATGGAGATCTGCGCCTGGGACGGCATCGAGACCGACCTGGCCGCGATTGCCGGCGCCATCGAGCGCGGCGAAGGGACCGCTCCCCCATTCGTGCTGCTCTCGCTGCTCGATGCGCCGGAGCTGCAGCGCAAGGCAACCGATATCTGGGTGCGCGACAACTTCGCGCCGCGCGTCGCGCTGCCCGCGCTGGCGCACCGCCCGCGGCGGGAAAAGATCCGCCTCGGCTACTTCTCGGCCGACTTTCGCGACCACCCGGTGACGCGGCTCGCCGCCGGCCTGTTCGAGTCCCACGATCGCTCCCGCTTCGAGGTCACCGCCTTCTCCCTGGGGCCCGATAGGCGCGACGAGATGCGCACGCGGGTCGAGGCCGCTTTCGACCGCTTCCTGCCGGTCGACGGACTGACCGACCGCCAGATCGCCGCGCTGGCCCGCGAGCACGAGATCGACATTGCGGTCGATCTCGGCGGCCACACCGGGGACGCCCGGCCGGGCGTGTTCGCGCTGCGGGCGGCGCCCATCCAGGTCGGCTACCTGGGGTACCTGGGCACGATGGGAGGGGACTTCATCGACTACCTGATCGCCGATCCGGTGCTGGTGCCGCCGGCGAGCCGCCAACACTACAGCGAGCAGATCGCCTACCTGCCGAGCTACCAGATCAACGACTCCAAGCGGCCCGCGCCGGGAGCGGCCCTCACCCGCGCGCAGCTCGGCCTGCCGCCCACGGGCTTCGTCTTCTGCAGCTTCAACGCCAGCTACAAGATCACCCCGGAGACCTTCGACAGCTGGATGCGCATCCTCACCG
>JASHVV010000006.1 GCA_030044385.1 Gammaproteobacteria bacterium | reverse complement strand
ATGGAGGCGATCCGGGCGAGCAAGGCCGACGAGGACACGGAGCTGTGGCTGCAGCACCTGCGCGATGACGCCTACGTGAAGATCATGAGCGGCTGACCGGCCGCGCACCGCCGTGCCGCCGCGCATCGCGCTGACCTCGGGAGAGCCCGCGGGCATCGGCCCCGATGTTTGCCTGGCGGCGGCGCGGCAGATCGACTGCGATCTGGTCTGCCTGGGCGACCGGCAGATGCTCGGCGAGCGCGCCCGCGCGCTCGGGATGAAGGTCGAGTTGCGGCCGTACGACCGGGCTACTCATCGTCACATCCCGGGCACCCTTGCGGTGGAGCATCATCCGCTGCCGGTACCGGCAGTGGCCGGCCGGCTCGAGGCTCGCAATGCTCCGTACGTCGTGCATCTGCTCGAGCGCGCCTGCGACGGCGCGCTCGACGGCGAGTTCGCCGCAATCGTGACGGCGCCCGTGCACAAGGGTGCGATCAACGACGCCGCCATCCCTTTTACCGGCCATACGGAATTCCTGGCCGACCGCACCCGCGCGCCGCGGCCGGTGATGATGTTGGCGACGGCCTCGCTGCGCGTTGCGCTGGCCACCACGCACCTGCCGCTCGCCCGCGTCAGCGCCGCGATCACCGTCGAGCTGCTCTGCGAGGTGCTGGAGATCCTCGACCGTGACCTCACCCGCTGGTGGGGCATCCGCCAGCCGCGGATCGCCGTCTGCGGCCTGAATCCCCATGCCGGCGAGAGCGGCCATCTCGGCGACGAGGAGATTCGCGTCATTGCGCCGGCGATCGCCCGCATGCGCGCACGCGGCCTGAGGGTCGCCGGTCCCCTGCCCGCGGACACGGTCTTCGTGCCGCACGTCCTGGCCGATTTCGACGTCGTGCTCGCCATGTACCATGATCAGGGCCTGCCGGTGATCAAGCATGCGGGCTTCGAGAGCGCCGTGAACGTGACGCTCGGACTGCCGATCCTGCGCACCTCGGTGGACCACGGCACCGCGCTCGATCTCGCCGGCTCCGGCCGCGCGGATCCGGGCAGCATGGCGGCGGCCATCGGGCTCGCGGTGCGGCTCGCGACGCGAGCCGCCTGATGCCGCCGCGGGCTCCTCACGGCAGGCCCAGAAAGCGATTCGGCCAGCACTTCCTGCACGATCCGGCGGTGATCGAGCGGATCGCCGCCGCCATCGCTCCCCGCCCCGGCGAGGCCCTGGTGGAGATCGGTCCCGGCCGCGGGGTGCTCACCCGCCGGCTGCTCGAGTCCGATTGCGGCACCCTCGATGCGATCGAGATCGACCGCGATCTCGCCGCCCTGCTGCACGGCGAGTGGGGCGGCGACCCGCGCTTCAGCCTGCACTGCGCGGACGCGCTCCGGTTCGACTTCAGCGAGCTCGCGAGGCAGCGCGGCCGGCCGCTGCGGGTGGTCGGCAATCTGCCCTACAACATCTCGACCCCGCTGCTGTTTCATCTCCTGGAAAGCATCCGCCACATCCAGGACCTGCACGTCATGTTGCAGCGTGAGGTGATCGCCCGTATGGCGGCCCGGCCGGGCGATTCCGCTTATGGACGCCTCACGGTGATGCTCTCGCCCTGGTTGGACATCGAGCGGCTATTCGACGTCGGGCCCGGGGCGTTCCACCCGCCTCCAAAAGTGTGGTCGGCCGTTGCGCGGCTCACGGTGCGAGCCGCGCCGGCATTTGCTGTGAGCCAGGCATTCCCTGGCGTCGTGGCTGCGGCCTTCGCTCACCGTCGCAAGACACTCCGCAATGCGCTGCGCGGGCTGGCGACGCCGGAGCAGATTGAGAGCTGTGGCGTCGATCCATCTATGCGGCCGGAGACGGTCTCGCCGGCACTGTTCAATGCCATTGCAGGCACGGTAAAGCTGCCGTCCGGCGCGGGTTGAGTTAGCATGACATACCATGTCCACCTACCCGTACCGTCGCATCCTGCTCGTGGTCGATCTGACCGAGGACAGCCTGCAGATCGGCAGGCGAGCGTGTGATCTCGCGACAGCCGTCGGGGCGGAGCTCGAGCTGCTGCACGTCGTGGAATTCATGCCCGTCGAGCCGATGGGGGAGACCCTGATGCCGGCGGTGCGCATCGAGGACGAGCTGCTCGCGCGGGCGCGCCAGCGCCTCACGGCGCTCGCCGAGGATCTCGGCGTCGCCGGTGCCCCTCACCGCGTCGAGTCCGGCAACGTCAAAGCGGAGGTCGTGCGCGTCGCCCGTGAGCGACAGATCGATCTCATCGTGATCGGCAGCCGGGAGCGCCACGGGCTGTCGATCCTGGTGAATTTCACCGAGGACACCGTCCTGCACACCGCGCCCTGCGATGTGCTCGCGGTGCGCGTGGGCAGGGCCGCGGCCGGGTAAAATCCCGCTGCATGAGCCAGCAACCCCACAAGATCCGCGTCCAGGTCAGCACGACGTATCTCGACGAGCAGTCGAGCCCCGGCGAGCAACGCTATGTGTTCTCCTACACGATCACCATCCGCAACGAGGGACAGCGCGCGGCCAAGCTCCTGACGCGGCACTGGATCATCACCGACGCCAACGGCAGGGTGAAGGAAGTGCGGGGCGAGGGGGTGGTCGGCGAGCAGCCGCAGCTGGAGCCGGGACAGGGGTTTCGCTACTCGAGCGGCGCCGTCCTCGAGACGCCCGTGGGCACCATGGAGGGCAGCTACCAGATGGTGGACGCCGAGGGGCAACGCTTCGATACCCCGATCCCGCCCTTCCGGCTCGCGATCCCCGGAATCCTGCAGTGAGCCGGCATGCCATCGGCGACATCCAGGGCTGTTGCGACGAGCTGCGCGCCCTGCTGGAGCGCGTGGGATTCTCCGCGGACCGCGACCGGCTGTGGCTGGTCGGCGACCTGGTGAATCGCGGCCCGCAGTCGCTCGAGGTGCTGCGTTTCGTCCGGGCACTGGGCGACAACGTCAGCGTGGTCCTCGGGAACCACGACCTGCACCTGCTTGCCGTCGCGTGCGGAACCCGCGCCGCCCGGCGTAGCGATACTCTGGACGAGATCCTGCGCGCCCCCGATCGCGATGCCCTGCTCGAGTGGCTCGCGACCCGACCGCTGGCGCATTTCGAGGCCGGAGATCTCCTGGTGCATGCGGGCGTGGTACCGCAATGGACGGTCGCGACGACCCTGGCGCTGGCGCGGGAAGTCGAATTCGCACTGCGCCATGCGCCGCGCAATCTCTTCGATCACATGTACGGCGACCAGCCGGATCACTGGACGGAAGACCTGACGGGTACGGATCGCCTGCGCTTTGCCATCAACGTGCTGACACGCGTCCGTGTCTGCACCAACGATGGACGCATCAACCTGCGTATGAAGGGCAAACCGCCCGCGGCCGACTCGCCATGGCGGCCGTGGTTCGACGTACAGAGTCGTCGCACGCGCGGCAGCCGCGTCGTGTTCGGGCACTGGTCGGCTCTGGGTCTCATCCTGCGCGACGATCTCATCGGTCTCGATTCGGGTTGCGTATGGGGCGGTGCGCTGACCGCTGTCGATCTCGACGGCGATCGCGCCGGCGGCGGCGTGCCGATCTCGTTACCGTGCCATGGCCATCAGGCCCCAGACGAGTGAGGAATCCGCCATGAAGCCGCTGCAAGCCTTCAACCTGCACCAGTGGATCGATCGGCACCGTCACGTGCTCAAGCCGCCGGTCGGCAACAAACGGGTGTTCGAGGACGGCGACTTCATCATCATGGTGATCGGCGGCCCCAACGCGCGGCAGGACTTCCACGTCGACCCCGGACAGGAATTCTTCTATCAGCTCGAGGGCGACATCGTGCTGCGGACCCTGCAGGACGGCCGCCGGGTCGATGTGCCGATCCGCCAGGGAGAAGTCCTGCTGCTGCCCGCGCACGTGCCGCACTCCCCGCAGCGGCCCGCCGACACGGTGGGCTTCGTCGTCGAGAGGCGGCGCATGCCCGGCGAGCGCGACGGCCTCCAGTGGTACTGCGAGCGCTGCGACCACCTCCTGCACGAGGAATTCATCGAGCTGACCGACATCGAGCAGCAGTTGCCGCCCGTGTTCGAGCGCTTCTACGCCAGCGCCCAGCGGCGCACCTGCTCCCGCTGCGGCGCCGTGCTGGAGCGCCCGGGTTGAATGCGCAACTCCAGATGGACGGACATGAGATCCGCGTCGACCTCGAGCGTCCGCTCGACCTGAGCGTGGAGATCGACTTCGAGGGACCCCAGGCGCGGCATTTCGGCGCGCCGCGCGCCGGCTCGCGCCCCTACTCGGTGCCAGGCTTCTCCGGGTCGGTGGCAAGCGGCGCGAGGTGCAACTGCGACTCGATCACGCTCATCCCGCACTGCAACGGCACTCACACCGAGTGCGCCGGCCACCTGACACGGGAGAGGCTGCACGCGCAGCGCATCGTTCCCCGGGGCCTGCTGGCCGCGCTGCTGCTCTCCGTCGAGCCCATGCCGTCCGGCCGGACGGCCGAAAGCTCCGATCCGGCACCGCGCGCGGAGGATCGGCTGGTGACCCGGGAGGCACTGCAGGCGGGCTGGCCGGCGCAACCGCCATTCGCGCCGCGGGCGCTGGTGATCCGCACCGTCCCCAACGAGCCTGCGAAGCGCACGCGCGATTACACCGACACGACGCCTCCTTACCTCACGCGCGAAGCGGCGCGATACCTGGTCGAGCGCGGCATCGAGCACCTGGTCGTCGATCTGCCCTCGATCGACCGCGCGCACGATGAGGGGCGGCTCACGGCACACCGGCTTTTCTTCGGGCTGCCGCCGGGAGATTCGGCGCTGGCCCGCGCGGCCCGGCCGCAGTGCACGGTCACGGAGCTGGCATACATCCCCGACGATGCCGCCGATGGACGGTATTTCCTGCAGCTCCAGGTCCCCGCGATCAACGGCGATGCGGTGCCCAGCCGCCCCCTGCTGTATCGTCTGGCGGACTGAGGCGTTGCCAGCGCACATGACTCACGAGACCTACGAGCCGACAGCGGAATTCGCCCGCCGCCGCGACGAGGCGGACCCGCTGCGGGCATTTCGGCAGCGCTTCGCGTTGCCTCGCGCTGCGCAAGGCGAGCCGCTCGTGTATCTGTGCGGGCACTCTCTCGGACTGATGCCGCTCGCGGCGCGCGGTATCGTCGCGGAAGAGCTGGACGACTGGGCGCAGCTCGCGGTGCTGGGGCACGAGCATGCGCACCGGGCCTGGATCCACTACCACGAGAGCCTCCGCGACGGGCTTGCGAGCCTCGCCGGCGCCCGGCCGGGCGAAATCGTGGCGATGAATTCGCTGACGATCAACCTGCATCTGCTGCTCGCGGCGTTCTATCGCCCTGACGGCGCGCGGCGCCGCATCCTGATCGAGGCCGGCGCGTTCTCCTCCGACCGGCATGCCGTCGCATCGCAGATCGCCTGGCGAGGGCTCGATCCGCGGGAGGCGCTGGTGGAGTTGACCCCTCCGCAGGGGGCGGACACGATCCCCGAGGAGTCGATCGAAGCCTATCTGCTGGAGCATGGCGCCGAGGTGGCGCTGGTCCTCTGGCCCGGCGTGCAGTACCGGACCGGCCAGGCATTCGACCTCGGCAGAATCGCCCGTGCCGCGCATCGTGCCGGCTGCGTGGCCGGACTCGATCTCGCCCACTCCATCGGCAACATGCCGCTCGCCCTGCACGACATCGAAGCTGACTTCGCCGTCTGGTGCAGCTACAAGTATCTGAACGGAGGCCCGGGAGCCATCGGCGGCTGCTTCGTGCACGAGCGGCACGACCCTCCTCACCTGACGGGTTGGTGGGGGCACGAGGCCGCGACCCGATTTCGCATGGGACCCGAGTTCCGCGCCGCTGCCGGTGCGGCGGGCTGGCAGATCAGCAACCCGCCGATCCTCTCGGCCGCTCCCCTCGTCGCCTCGCTCGCGCTCTTCGAGCAGGCAGGGCTGCAGAGATTGCGGCAGAAATCGGTCGCGCTCACCGGGTATCTGGAATATCTCCTCGACCGTCTGGCTCCGGACGTTCAGCTCGTTACTCCCCGCGCCGTCGACGCGCGCGGCTGTCAGCTATCGGTCCGCATCACCGGCCCGCAGGGACGCGGACGACGCGTGTTCGATGCTCTCACCGCCCAGGGCGTCATCGGCGACTGGCGCGAGCCCGACACCATCCGCCTCGCGCCCATCCCCTCGTACAACAGCTTCGCCGACGTCTTCCGCGGCGCCGAGGCGCTCGCCCAGGCCCTGCGCCGCCAGCCGTGAAGCCTCGCGCCGGCGAACGCACCACCATCGTCGGCGCCGGCCTCGCGGGCGCTCTTCTCGCCGTGCTGCTGGCGCGCCGGGGGTTCGCGGTCGACTTGTACGACCGCAGGCCTGACCCGCGACGCGCCGGGAGCGAGCGCGGCCGATCCATCAACCTGGCGCTCGCCGCGCGCGGCATTGCGGCGCTCGAGCGCGCCGGGATGATGGGGCGCATCCGCCCGCTTCTGATCCCCATGCGGGGACGGATGATCCATTCGCCCGCGGGCGACACTCAACTGCAGCCTTACGGCCAGCGGCAGGAGGAGGTCATCTACTCCGTCAGCCGCGCCGACCTCAATCGGGCGTTGATCGATGAGGCGCAGTTGCATCCGCAGGTGCGCGTGCGCTTCCGGCAGACCTGCCTGGCAGCCCTGCCGGAAGCCGGCATGTTGCGCTTCCGCGATGAGGACGCCGACAGCGAGTTCACTGTGCCGATTGCGCCGACCTTCGCCGCCGACGGCACCGGCTCGGCCATTCGCTCGAGCCTGGCCCGCTCGGGGCACATCAGCGCGCGGGAGGAGCGGCTCGATCACGACTACAAGGAGCTCACGATTGCGGCCCGGTGCGCGCGCCACGAGGCCGGGCGCCACGTGCTGGAGCCACACGCCCTGCACATCTGGCCGCGCGGCGGCTTCATGCTCATCGCGCTGCCGAACACCGACGGCAGCTTCACCGCCACCCTCTTCCTGGCGCGCAGCGGCGCTGACAGCTTCGACTCGCTGACCGGCCCCGAGCAGGTCCAGACACTGTTTCAGACACAGTTCTCCGACGCGGCTCGGCTCATGCCGAATCTCCTCGAGGAATTCGCCGCTCATCCTCGAGGCCAGCTCGGCACCCTCTACACGCGTCCCTGGCACATCGGCGGCCAGGTGCTGCTCCTCGGCGATGCCGCGCACGCGATCGTTCCCTTCCACGGCCAGGGCATGAATGCGGCCTTCGAGGACTGTCTGGTCCTCGACAGCCTCCTCGATCGGCACGACACCTGGGCGGCTCTGTTCGCGGAATTCGAGCGCTCCCGCCTGCCGAACACGGCCGCCATCGCCCGGATGGCGCTCGAGAACTACATCGAGATGCGCGACACCGTGCGCGATCAGACTTACCTGCGGCGCAAGGCGCTGGCCATGGAGCTCGAGCGCCGCTTTCCCGGCCGCTTCATCCCGCGCTACTCCATGGTGATGTTCCACCCCGAGATCTCCTATGCCGAGGCGCTGCGGCGCGGGACCGTGCAGGAGGGAATCCTGGCGGAGCTGGACGATCCGCAGGCGCCGGGCGCGGTGGATTTCGCCAGGGCCCAGACCCTGATTGCGCAGCGCCTGCCCTGAGACGATGGGCAAACAGAAGTCGATACGGCGCAACATCGGCAGGGCATGGTCGTGATCGGCGGCTCGGTCAATGTCCGTGCGGGCTGCTGAAGATGATCGCCAGAACGGTTGCCATGATGGTCACCGCCGATGAGATCAGGGTGATCCACAGGGTGAAGCGGCGGGTGGTAAACGCCTCGAGCTTGTTTTCAAATTGCGCATCCACCCTGTCGATCTTGGCGTCGAGCTTCTCGATTGCAGCGCCAAACTTGGAGTCCAGCTTATCGAACCTGTCACCGACTCTGGCTTCCAGCCCCTTGAACCTGTCATCGACTTTGGCCTCCAGCCTCTCGAACCTGTCATCGACTTTGGCTTCCAGCCTCTCGAACCTGGCGTCTACTTTCTCGAATCGCGCGTCGAGTTTGTCGAGCTTCTGATCCATCGACTTTCGTAGATCGCGTAGATCGACCTCGACGCCCGAGAGACGCGAGTTCAGCTGGGCAACTTCGCCCTCGATTCTTGCGACCCGCGGCTCGAGTCGCATGAGACCCTCTTCCATCGGGAACTCCTCTCTCAAAGCGTTCATACGTGCCGGCCTCCATAGCGCACCGACAAGCCATCGAGGCGCGACATTAAAGCACCAGCTCTACCGCGAGAGAAGCCGTAAATCCAGCGAAATTCAGAAGTTTCGTCGAGAAACGACGCTGTTTGTCCCGTTATTCACAACGGTGGCTTACACGTTTTCGTACGCGTCGCGAGAGTTATGCGTCCGGCATCACGATCGCGTGAGTCGACTTGACTTCCTCCATGACGAAATACGTGTGCGTCTGCTGCACGCCGCGCACGGATGCGATGGTGTCACCGAGGAGCGTGCGGTAGGTCTCCATGTCCTTGACGCGCACCTTGAGCAGATAGTCGAAGCCCCCGGCGACCATGTGGCATTCCATGATCTCGTCGTGGGCCCGCACGACTTCCTTGAAATGATCGAAGGCCTCCGGCGTCGTGCGATCCAGTGAGACCTCCACGTAGGCCAGGAGCCCGAGGCCCAGCTTGCGCGCACTGAGGCGCGCGAAGTAGCCGTCGATGAAGCCGGCGGCCTCGAGCCGCCGCACCCTCTCCAGGGTGGGCGTCACCGTGAGATTGACCTCCCGCGCGAGCTGCGAGACCGGGACGCGGCCGTCCTGCTGCAGCCGCGCGAGCAGCTTGCGATCGATCCGATCGAGGATCCGGCCGGCCGGCGGAGTCTGCTGCGCGGCGGAGTTTTTCGAAGCCATGGTAGTCAAGTTTACTGCTAATATCGGCAAAACATGAAACTATTCTCTGCATTGCCTCATAGAATAAGCATAATCATCTAGGTCACGGCCGAGCGCCGATCATCATGGCTGCAATCCCCCAGTCCGATTGGGTCCCGTATCCGGACGAGAGCGATCTCGGCGGCCTGCGCGAGCGAATTCGCGCCGCCACGCTCCGGCCCGAAGCCGAGGCCGTACGGGCAATGCACGAGGCCCTGCTGCCGCTGGCGGACAAGCTGGAGGCCGCGCGGGACCGCGCCGTGCACTGGGTGGAGGCGGCGCGCGAGCGGGCCCCGTCCAGGCCCTTCGCGGAGTCGCTGCTGGACCAGTTCCCCCTCGACAGCCGGCAGGGCAAGGCGCTCATGGGACTGGCCGAGGCGCTGCTGCGCACCCCGGACACGCGCTGCGCCGATCGGTTGATCGCCGAGCGGCTGGCCGCCCTGCGCGGAGTCGGCGCCCGGGGCTCGAGCCTGACCGCCCGGGTCTCCATGGCGCTGCTCGGC